>NZ_SMKP01000183.1:0-22427 GCF_004349015.1 Nonomuraea diastatica | reverse complement strand
CCCTCGCCCCCGGCCACGGCCACGGCCACGGCCACGGCCACGGATCAGGGCTCGGCGACGGGCACGGCGACGGCGACGCGCACGGCGACGGGCACGATCCCAGGCGGCCGCCGCGCCTGCTCGGCCTGCTCCGCTCCATGGGCATGCTGGTCGACAGGGCCGCGGACGGCGACCGGGAGCCGTACGACATCACTCGCTCGCCCGTCCGCCCGGGCGTGCCCAGGTCGGCCCGGTTGACGGCGATGGCCCGCGCCGAGACCGGCGCCCTGGTGCACCTCTGGTACGCGAACACGTTCCAGCCCGGCAGGCACAACCACGAGTTCCCCGGGGAGGTCCGTCACGGCGCGCTGCCGGTGCGGGTGCGCCACCCGCTGACCGGCGCGACGGTCACGGTGGCCGAGGTCCGGGTGACGGAGGTGGAGACCATCGACGACCTGGACCGGGCCGAGGAGGACCGCAGCCGGCTGGACCTCGGCTATGGCATGTGCTTCGGCCACAACGAGCGCAAGGCCATCGCCATGGCCGGGCTCGACCTGCTGGTGCACCGCGACGGGGGCCGGTCGAGCCTGGAGCAGGAGGTCCTGCTGACCCTGGACGGCATCGAGGCGTCCGGCTTCCTCGAACACCTGAAGCTGCCGCATTACGTGGACTTCCGCTCGGTGCTCGACCGCAAGCGCGCGGTGCGCGCGGCCATGGAGGAGGCCCGATGACGATCACGGAGCTGGCGGGCGAGGCGGGCCCGCGCGGCATCTTCGACGAGCTGTCCAAGCGCGAGGTGCGCAGGGCCGCGCTCACCGCCGTGGCCGTACCCGGCTACCAGGTGCCGTTCGGGTCGAGGGAGATGCCGGTCGCCCGGGGCTGGGGCTCCGGCGGGCTGCAGGTGACGCTGGCGCTCATCGGGCCCGCGGACCGGCTGAAGGTCATCGACCAGGGCGAGGACGGCGGTGTGAACGCGGCCAACCTGCGCCGCCTGGTCTCCGGTCACGTCGGGTGCGCGGAGGAGAGCGACACCCGGGCGGCCGGCGTGATCCAGTCGCGGCACCGCATCCCGGAGACGCCGCTGCGGGCCGACCAGATCCTCGTGCTCCAGGTGCCGGTGCCAGAGCCGCTGCGCGCCGTCGAGCACGACGTGCGCGAGCAGCGCAGGATGCACGCCGAGGCCGACTACTCGCGCATGTGGGTCGGCCTGTACGAGGACGTCGTGCGCAACGGCGTCGTCACCAAGACCGCCGGCTACCCGTGCATGGTGGGCGGAAGATATCTGATCTCGCCCACGCCGATCCCGAGGTTCGACGTGCCGAAGCTGGACCGGGCCGAGCACCTGACGTTGTTCGGGGCGGGCAGGGAGAAGCGCATCTACGCGGTGCCGCCGCACACCCGGGTGGAGCCGCTGGTCTTCGAGGACATCCCGTTCGAGGTCGAGCACACGCCGGGCGCGGCCTGCCGCCACTGCGGCAGCGGCACGGCGTACCTGGTGGAGGTGCCGTCGGTGGACGGCCCCGTCGCGTGGGTGTGCAGCGACACGGACTACTGCACGCGCAACAGGGAGGATCGATGAGCTGGGCGTTGAGGGTGGACGGGCTCGGCCGGGTCTACGGCGAGCAGAGGGAGGCATCCCTGTCCGGCACCGGGCCCGAGCACGGCACCTCGGTCTCGCCCGCGACCGGGGCCGTGGTGGCCGCGTGGGACGTCGGGTTCGAGGTCGAGCCGGGTGAGGCGCTCGGCATCGTCGGCGAGTCCGGCTCGGGCAAGTCGACGGTCATGCGCTGCCTGGCCGGTGACGAGCGGCCCAGCAGGGGCAGCGCCTACCTGCGCGGCTACGACGACGGCCGCACCGACGTGCTGGCCCTCGACGACGGAGTGCGCCGGCGGCTGCGGATCGACCGCGTCTCCGTCGTCTACCAGGACCCGGCGGCCGGGCTCGACCTGGACACGAGCGCGGGCGGCAACATCGCCGAGCGGCTCACCGCGGCCGGCGGCCGGCACTTCGGACGCATCCGCGAGCGGGCCGCCGAGCTGCTGGAGCTGACCGAGGTGCCGCTGTCACGGATGGACGACCCGGTGCGCACGTTCTCCGGCGGCATGCGGCAGCGCGTGCAGATCGCCAAGGCGCTGGCCAACCGCCCGCCCGTGCTGCTGCTCGACGAGCCGACCACCGGCCTGGACGCCTCGGTCGCGGCCGGCGTGCTCGACCTGCTGAGGAGCCTGCTCGAACGGCTCGGCGTCGCCGCCGTGGTCGTCTCCCACGACTTCGGCGTCATCGAGATGCTGACCAGGAGGGTGATGGTGATGCAACACGGCCGCGTCGTGGAGACGGGCCTCACCGACCAGCTGCTGGAGGACCCGCAGCACCCGTACAGCCAGCGGCTCGTCTCGGCGGCGCGCGGATGAACGTTCTGCGGATCAGGGGACTGGTCAAGTCGTTCACCCTGCACACCATCGACGGCCGCACCGTCGGCGCGCTGCACGGCGTGGATCTCGACGTGGCCGCAGGCGAGCACGTCGCGCTCGCCGGCTCTTCGGGCGCGGGGAAGTCGTCGCTGCTGCGGTGCGTCTACCGGACGTACGTGCCGACGGCCGGCCGGATCCTGCTGCGCACCGCGCAGGGCACGCAGGCCGACCTCGCCTCGCTGCCCGACGCCCAGGTCGCCGACCTGCGGGGCAGGGAGCTGGGCTACGTCTCGCAGTTCCTGCGGGCCGAGCCGCGCCGGGCGGTGCTCGACGTGGTGGCCCGGGCGGGCGCGGCCCGCGGCCTCGGCCTCGACGCGGCCAGGGACGCCGCCGCGGTGGCGCTGCGCAGGCTCGGCATCGACGAGCGCCTGTGGGCCATGCACGCCACCGTCCTGTCAGGCGGCCAGAAGCAGCGCGTCAACCTGGCGGCCGGCACCATCTCGCCGCCCCGGCTGCTGCTCCTCGACGAGCCGGTGTCGGCGCTCGACCCGGCCAACAGGGAGGCCGTCCTGTCCATGATCGCCGACCTGACGGGCGCGGGCGTGGCCGTGCTGTCGGTCTTCCACGACCTGGACGCCATCGACCGGCTCGCCACCCGGGTGGTGGTGCTGGACGACGGCAGGGTGGCCGCCGACGGGCCGCCCGCCACCGTACTGCGTGATTCCGCACTGAACCTGGAGGTGGCCCGGTGAGCGTGCTCGCCCATGCCAAGGCCGTACTGCCGGACCGCGTCATCGACGACGCGCTCGTCGTCACCGAGCACGGGCTGATCACCCACGTTGGGCCCGCCCGCCCCGGCGCCGTGCCCGCCGAGGCCCTGGACGTGCGGGGCGCCCTGGTGCTGCCCGGCATCGTCGACACCCACTCCGACGGGCTGGAGACAGAGCTGCGGCCCCGCCCCGGCGCGGAGTTCGAGGTGGGGTTCGGGGTGTCCAGCTTCGAGGGACGCGTGCGCGCGGCCGGCGTCACCACCGTCTTCCACGGGGTGGCGTTCGAGTCGCACAACCGTAAGGGGCGCACGGTCGAGCGGGCGATCCGGCTCGCCGCCGCCATCAGGGAGCGCGTGGAGTCGGGGCACGCGATGGTGGACCACCGCGTGCTCTACCGCCTCGACGCCCGCGACCCCGCGGGCCTGGCGGCCCTCGGCACCTGCCTGTCCGGTGCGGTCACCCCGCCGCCGCTGGTGTCCTTCGAGGACCACACGCCGGGGCAGGGACAGTACCGGGACTCGGCGGTGTACCGGCGCTGGCTGGAGGGCACCGAGGGCATCTCCGCCGAGGAGGCGCAGCAGCGGGTGGAGACCCTGGTCGCCGAGCGGGACGCCAGGATCGGGCACCGGGAGGTCGCGCTCGGGAGGCTGGCGGAGCACGCGGCGCTCGGGCGGGCGCGCCTGCTCGCGCACGACCCGGTGACGGCGGAGGAGATCGACGTGGCGCTGGCCAACGGGGTGTCCGTGGCCGAGTTCCCCACCACGATGGAGGCCGCCGGGGCGGCCCGTGAGCGCGGGCTGCGCGTGGTGGCCGGCGCGCCGAACATCCTGCGCGGCGGCTCCCACTCGGGCAATGTCGCGGCGGCCGAGCTGGTGGCGGCCGGGCTGGTGGACGGGCTGTCCAGCGACTACCTGCCGTCGGCCCCGCTCGCTGCGGCGCTGCTGCTGGCCTCGCGGGGAGTGGTGCCGCTGCCCCGCGCGGTGGCCCTGGTCACCTCGGGACCCGCCGCCGTGGCGGGCCTGACCGACCGGGGCGCGCTGGTGCCCGGCCGGCGCGCCGACCTGGTGGTGGTGACGACGGACGGGGGGTGGCCGACCGTGCGCATGACGGTCGCGGCCGGTGACCAGGCGCTGCTCGCCGGGGCGGGATCATGACGTCTGAGGGACGGGAGACGGCTATGCGCGCGCAGGACGAGGGTGGTCCCGGCTGGGGCGCTGGCGTGCCGGTGGAGGCGCATCCGGCGCTGGCCGCCGCGGCCGCCGCCGCGCTGGACGCGTACGCCTCCGCCACCGCCGCGTACGACCGCGCCGCACTGTCCGCCGTCGTGGCGGACGGCGCCGACGGCACCCCCACCATGCGCGTCGACGTGCTCGTCGAGGACGCCGTCCTGGCCGCCCTGACCCCGCACCCCGTCAACGTCCTCACCGAGGAGACCGGCTGGGTGGACAACGGTTCGGCGTTCACCCTGGTCATGGACCCGGTGGACGGCTCGGCCAACGCGGCCGCCGGGGTTCCGCTGTCAGCCTTCTCCGCCGCCGTGGCCGAGGACGGCGTCTTCACCGAGGCGCTGACCGTCTGGCTGGAGACCGGCAGGAGCTGGTGGGTGCGGCGCGGCGTGCCGTCCCCGCTGCGCACGACCGGCCGCACCGAAGTGGCCGGCGCCGCCGTCTCCCTCCTGCGCCCCCACCCCGCCGACCCGGGCGCCTCGGCGGCCTGGTGGGAGGTGGCCCGGCGGGCGGCCCGCGTGCGCATCCTGTCCACGAGCTGCCTGGAGGGCGCGCTGGTGGCCCAGGGCGCGACCGACGCGTTCGCCGACGCCGCCACCGACACTCACCGCCTGGTGGACCTCGCCGCCTCGGTGGTGCTGGCGGAGGCGGCGGGCGGCGCGGTCAGTGACGTCTTCGGCCGCCCGATCACGCTGGACACCGACCTCACGAAACGCTGGAGCGGCATCGTGGCGGCCACCCCGGACCTGGCCGGCGAGCTCGCCGAGATCCTCCGCACCGCCTTCAGCGCCGATCTCCGGGCCGATTCCAGTGCTGATTCCAGTGCTGATTCCCGGGCTGATTCCCGGGCCGGGTCGTAGGCGGGAGGCCGGTCAGGAGGGCGGGAGCTCGCCGGAGCCCCTGGCGACCAGCTCCACCGGCACCTTGACCCTGCGGGGCTCCTGGGACGGGTGCAGCAGCAGGTCGACGGCGCTGCGGGCCAGGTGGGTGACGTCGTACCGGACCACCGTCACCCCCGGGTTGAAGACGCCGGCCAGCGCGAAGTCGTCGAACCCCACGTACGCGGGCCGCTCAGGCCGCTCGCGCAGCGCGTGCAGGATGCCGATCGCGGCCCGGTTGTTGGTGGCGAAGAAGGCCGTCGGGGGGTCGGCCAGGTCGAGAAGCCTGCCGACCTCGTACGACACCCGCCACGGGTCGAACACCCCCCGCACCACGAGCGCGTCGTCGGCCCGCACCCCGGCGGCGCGCAGCGCCTGGCGGTAGCCGGTCGCGCGGTCGTGCACGGAGCTGACGCCGTCGTCGTCGGAGATCAGGCCGATCCGGCGGTGACCGCCGGCGAGCAGGTGCTCGGTCGCCGCCCGGCCGCCGCGCACGTCGTCGAGCATGACGACGTCGGCCGCCTCCAGGCCTAAGGGCACGCGGTCGACGAAGACCGTGGTGAGGCTCGCGTGCCCGGCCAGCCAGGCGTGGTCGGCCGCCGACGGGACGACGATGAGGGAGTCGACGCCGCGCGTGTACATGGACTCGATCAGCATGCGCTCCTTGTCGGGGCTCTCCTCGTACGAGCCGAACACCACCAGCGCCTCGTGCTCCGCCGAGGCGGCCTCGACCGCGGCGGCCAGGCGGGAGTAGAACTCGTTGGAGATGTTCTCCATCACCAGCCCCAGCGTCAGCATGGTCGCGCCCCTGGCCAGCCGGGCGGCGGCCTCGTTGCGGCGGTAGCCGAGCGTGCTGATGGAGGTCTGCACCCGCTGCCGCAGCGACGCCCTGACGTGCGGCTCCTGGTTGACGACCCGGGAAACGGTCTTGAGGCTGACGCCCGCGTGCCTGGCCACGTCCGCCATGGTCGGCTTGCGCGTGTTCGCACGCGGGCTCGACTCCTCAGTCCGTTCCCTCACTGTCATAGTGTGCCCCCATGGATGACGAATGGATCTGTGGCCGGTTGGGTGAGGACGAGCCGTGGATGCTGGGCGCGGTCAACCCGCCGGTGTTCGAGAACTCGTTGTTCGCGTTCGCGACGGTGGAGGAGCTCGGTCAGGCGGTCAGGAACGAGGACGAGCGCTATGTCTACTGGCGGGGGACCAACCCGACGGTCGATCTCGCTCAGCGTAAGCTGGCCGCGCTCGAGCGGGGAGAGCGGGCCAAATGTTTCGGCTCGGGCATGGGGGCCATCGCGGCGACCATCTCGTCGCTCGTGTCGGCGGGCGACCATGTGCTGGTGCTGGGCGCCGTCTACGGGCCGACGACTCAGTTCCTGCGCTATCTGGAGAAATTCGGGGTCACGCATACGCACGTGGACGACCTCGCGGGATGTGACAGCGCTATCAGGGCGAGCACGCGCCTACTCTACTTCGAGTCGCCGTCGTACATGGCCTACGCCGTGGTCGACATCGCCGAGGTGGCCGGGTGGGCGCGGGAGCGCGGGCTGGTGAGCGTGATGGACAACACCTGGTCCACGCCGATCTTCCAGAAGCCGCTGACCATGGGCGTCGACCTGGTGGTGCACTCGTTGTCGAAGTATGTGGGCGGGCACAGCGACCTGGTGGGCGGTGTCGTGGTGGGGCCGTCGCGTTTGGTCCGGCCGCTGGCGCTGACCGAGTACCAGCTCTACGGCGCCGCCATGTCGCCGCACGACGCGGCCAAGGTGATCAAGGGGCTGCGGACGCTGCCCGTGCGGATGGCGGCGCACCAGGAGCGGGGGCTGGCGGTGGCGGCCTTCCTGGAGAGGCATCAGGCCGTGCGGGAGGTGAACCATCCGGGCTTGCCATCGCATCCCGGGCACGCGACCGCGCTGCGGCAGATGTCGGGGTTCTCCAGCCTGTTCAGCTTGGTGCTGAACACGGACTTCCCTCAGGAGGTCGCGGGTTTTATCGACAAATTGCGATATTTCAGGATCGGCGTGTCGTGGGGAGGCTTCGAGAGCCTGGTGAACGCACCCGCGCTCTCCACGGAGGAGAGCGTACGCGCCACCATGGGCATCCCCATCGGCCTCGTGCGGCTCTCGGTTGGCTTGGAGCCCGCCGACGAGCTGATCAAGGACCTCGGCCAGGCCCTGGAGGGATCGCTCTCCTAGACGCGGGCCCTTTCGGCGGCAGGGTCCGGGCGCGGTCACCAAGCTCTGTCACCGGGGCCCTGTCATCGAGACGCTGCCAAGGGCGGACGCCGGGACGGGCACCGGCAATTGACCGCTGAACGCGGCTGACCATAGCGTGACTGACAGCGCTGTCTAGAACACGCGGGAGACCTGCCATGAAAACCCCCCTTCTGGCGGCCTCGGTCGCCGTCACGCTGGTGCTCGCGGGCTGCGGCTCCGGCTCGTCCTCGGGCGAGGTACGGCTGCGCATGATCGAGAGCCTGACCAGCCCCGACCGCACGAAACTGATCAAGAAGCTGATCGCCGACTTCGAGGAGGCGAACCCCGGCGTCGAGGTGGAGCTGATCTCACCGCCGCTCGACAGCGCTGACCAGAAGATCCTGCAGATCCTGCAGACCAAGAAGGACCTGGACGTGCTGGAGGTCCGCGACCACACGGCCAAGTCGTTCTCCAACAACGGCTGGCTGGCCGAGCTGCCCACCACCGGCTGGGCCGGCTGGTCGGACCTGACGGAGCTGGCCCAGAAGAAGGCGGTCGAGGTCGGCGGCAAGCCCTACCTCATCCCGTACGGGTTCTACCAGCGCACGTTGTTCTACCGTACGGACTGGGGCATGAGCCGGCCGCCGGCCACGTGGCAGGAGCTCTACGAGGCCGGCAAGAAGATGACCACGGGCGACCGGTTCGGCTACTCGTTCAGGGGCGGCAAGGGCGGCGCCGACTACGCGGTCATGATGATCAGCGCGTACAACGGCGAGGCCCTCGACCCCGAGAAGTCCTTCTTCTTGAAGGACAAGCGCACGATCTTCGCCACCCCCGAGGCAGCCGAGGCCCTCGAACTCTTCGTCAAGATCTTCAAGGAGACCTCACCGCCCGACTCGGTGTCGTGGGGCTTCCCCGAGATGGTGCAGGGCTTCACCTCGGGTGTCACCGGCATGCTCATCCAGGACCCGGAGGTGATCAAGTCGGTGGAGGAGAGCGGCGTCACGGCCTGGTCCACCGCCCCCATTCCCAAGGGCCCCACCGGCTACGCCTTCCAGCCCGTCGGCTACGCAGGGTGGGGCGCGACCTCCTTCAGCAAGCACCCGAAGGAGGCGGTCAAGCTGGTGCAGTTCCTGTCGGAGTCGGAGCAGAGCATCGCCTTCGCCAAGGGCAACTCGCTCATCCCGATCTCCAAGCAGGCCCAGAACGATCCGCAGTTCTCGCAGGGCGCGTGGAAGGCGTACCTTGAGGCCCAGCAGGACCCCAAGCAGGTGATCACGATCAGGCCGGTGGACTATCCGGGCTGGAGCCAGTTCACCGTCGACTCCGACCGTGACATGCAGGCGTTGATCACCGGCAAGAAGACCGTCGCCGAGGTGCTCAAGTCGTGGGACGCCTTCTGGACGGACCAGGCGAAGAAGGTCTCTTGAGCACGGCACGCACCCCCACGGGACGTACCTTCACGATCCGCAGGGCCCGGTTCATCCTGCTGTGCCTGCTGCCCGGCGTGGTGTTCGTGGCCCTGTTCACGTACTACCCGATGACCCGTGGCGCGGTGATCGCCTTCCAGCGCTACAACCTGTTCGACCTGACCTCGACCCCCTTCGTCGGCCTGGAGAACTTCCGGGCCGTGCTGGCCGAGGACCGGTTCTGGACGGCGCTGCGCAACACCGGCACGTGGGTGGTCGTGTCGCTGTTCTTCCAGTTCTTCCTCGGCTTCGGGCTCGCGCTGCTGCTGCGCAGGCACTTCCGCGGCCGCGGCCTCTACCAGGCGTGGGTGTTCTTCCCGTGGGCCATGTCGGGGTTCCTCATCGGGCTGCTGTGGCGGTGGATGTTCAACGGCCAGTTCGGCGTGATCAACGACCTGCTGCTCAAGGCGGGCGTCATCGACGAGCGCATCGGCTTCCTCGCCACCCCCGGCTGGGCGATGACCTCGGTGATCGTGGCCAACATCTGGTACGGCGTCACGTTCTTCGCCATCATGATCATGGCCGCGCTGCAGTCGGTGCCCCGCGAGCTCTACGAGGCGGCGTCCGTGGACGGCGCCTCCCGCCTGCGGCAGTTCTGGCACGTGACGCTGCCGCACATCCGGCCCACGCTGGCCCTGATCGTGTTGCTGCGCATCATCTGGATCCTGAACTTCCCCGACCTCATCTACTCGATGACCGGCGGCGGCCCCGCGGGCGGCACCGACATCATCACGACGTTCCTCATCCAGCAGGTCATCGGCGGCGACTACGGCCGTGCCGGCGCGGTCGGCCTGCTCGTGCTCGGCCTGCTGCTCGCCTTCAGCGTCTTCTACCTCAACGCCACCCGATTCGAGAAGGCCCGATGAACGGCACGATGAACGGCCCGATGAGACATCTCGCGACCGCGGCGAAGGCCGTCGTGCTGGGCGCCTGGCTGCTGATCACGCTGTTCCCGCTCTACTGGATCCTCGTCACCTCGCTCAAGCCCAAGTCCGAGATCTTCTCGATGCCGCTGAAGTACTGGCCCGGCGAGGTGACGTTCGAGCACTACGAGGAACTCTTCTCCTTCGCCGACTTCGGCGTCTACCTGCTGAACAGCCTGACCGTCTCGCTCGTCGCGGCCGGGGTGGTGACCGCCGTCGGCGTGCTGGGCGGCTACACGCTGGCCCGCTTCGACTTTCCCGGCAGGGGAGCGGTGATGCTGGCGTTCCTCGTCACGCAGATGATTCCGCTGTTCATCGCGCTCGGGCCGCTCTACCTGCTCATGTCCGATCTCGACCTGCTCAACCGGCTGGCCGGGCTCATGCTGGTGTACGTGGCGATGCTCGTGCCGTTCGCCACGATCATCATGCGCGGTTTCTACGAGCGGGTGCCGGTCGCGCTGGAGGAGGCCGCCCAGGTGGACGGCGCCTCCCGGCTGGCGGCGATGGTGCGGGTGGTGATCCCGGTCATGCTGCCGGGCATCGCGGCCACGTTCATCTTCGCGTTCGTGCAGTGCTGGAACGAGTTGTTCCTGGCGATCACCTTCATCGACAGCGAGGACGCCAAGACCATCCCGGTCGCCATGAACTCCTTCATCACCCAGTACGACATCGACTGGGGCTCGATGGCGGCCGCCACGGTGATCTCCGTGCTGCCCACGCTGGTGCTCTTCGCCGCGATCCGGCGGTACATCGTCGAAGGGCTCACCGCTGGGGCCGTAAAGGGGTGAAAGGGAAAGGCTACCGCTCATCGCGCCATACAGACCTTTCACCGCGGGCCAGTCCCAACTAAGCGCCGGACGGCGGCGGCTCGCCGAACAACCCGGCCACGGATCTCCACGGCCGGTAGGTTGCGCTCTTACGTTGGGCGTGATCCGCATCACAGTGGAGGACTCGTGACGACTCAAGAACATGACGCATCGGTCTATGAACAAGTGCAGGGGAGCGATGAGTTCCAGGATCTGAAAAGGCGCTTCCGCCGCTGGACCTTCCCCATGACCGTCGCGTTCCTCGCGTGGTACCTGCTGTACGTGGTGCTGTCGGGATGGGCGCGCGACTTCATGGGGATCAAGCTGTGGGGCGACATCAACGTGGGGCTCGTCCTGGGCCTGCTGCAGTTCGTCTCCACCTTCCTCATCGCGTGGGCGTACTCCAGGCACGCGGAGAAGTCGCTCGACCCGATCGCCGACAAGCTCCGCCACGAGGTTGAGGAGAAGACCAAGTGAGCTCGACCACCTTGGGGATGATCCTCTTCCTCACGTTCGTCGCCGCCACACTGGGGATCACCGTCTGGGCGAGCCGGCAGACCAAGACGGCCGCCGACTACTACGCGGGCGGCCGGTCGTTCAGCGGCGCGCAGAACGGCCTGGCGATCGGCGGCGACTACATGTCGGCCGCCTCCTTCCTCGGCATCGCCGGCATCATCGCCCTGTCGGGCTACGACGGGTTCCTGTACTCCATCGGGTTCCTGGTGGCGTGGCTGGTCGCGCTGCTGCTGGTGGCCGAGCTGATGCGGAACTCCGGCAAGTTCACCATGGCCGACGTGCTCGCCTTCCGGATGAGCCCGCGCCCGGTGCGCACCGCCGCCGGCGCGTCCACGATCGTCGTCAGCATCTTCTACCTGCTGGCCCAGATGGTCGGCGCGGGCGCCCTGGTCGGCCTGCTGCTCGGCATCGAGTCGGAGGCGGGCAAGCTCTGGACGATCGTCGGCGTCGGCACGCTGATGATCGTGTACGTGGTGTTCGGCGGCATGAAGGGCACCACCTGGGTGCAGATCGTCAAGGCCGTGCTGCTGATGACCGGCGCCGCCCTGGTGACGCTGCTGGTGCTGGGCAAGTTCGGCTTCAACCTGTCGGCGCTGCTGAGCCAGGCGGCCGCCACGAGCGGCCCGTCGGGCAACACCGGCAGCTTCCTCATCCCCGGCCTGAAGTACGGCACCGAGGCGCAGGGCCTGGCGGGCAAGATCGACCTGATCAGCCTCGGCCTCGCCCTGGTGCTCGGCACGGCGGGCCTGCCGCACATCCTCATCCGGTTCTACACCGTCCCCACGGCCAAGGACGCCCGCAAGTCCGTGCTCTGGGGCATCGGCATCATCGGCGCGTTCTACCTGCTCACGCTGGTGCTCGGCTTCGGCGCGGCGGCCCTGGTCGGCCGGGAGGAGATCGTCGCCGGTGACCCGGGAGGCAACACGGCGGCGCCGCTGCTCGCGCTGCGGATCGGCGAGGAGATCTTCGGCCCGGTGGGCGGCACGATCCTGCTGGCCTTCATCGGCGCCGTCGCCTTCGCCACGATCCTCGCGGTGGTGGCCGGCCTCACGCTCGCCTCCTCCTCCAGCTTCGCCCACGACCTGTACGCGCACGTCTTCCGGCGCGGCCAGGCCAGCGAGCGGCAGGAGGTCGTGGTGGCCAGGATCTCCGCCCTGGTGATCGGCGCCATCGCCATCGCCCTGAGCATCCTGGCGCAGAGCCAGAACGTCGCCTTCCTGGTGGCGCTGGCGTTCGCCGTCGCCGCCTCGGGCAACCTGCCGGCGATCCTCTACAGCCTGTTCTGGAAGAGGTTCAACACCTCCGGCGCGGTCAGCGCGATCTACGGTGGTCTGCTCTCCGCCCTGGTGCTGGTGATCTTCTCGCCGGTGGTCTCCGGGAGCGAGGCGGCGCTGTTCAAGGACGCCGACTTCGCCTGGTTCCCGCTGAGCAACCCGGGCATCCTGTCGATCCCGATCGGCTTCCTCTGCGGCTGGATCGGCACGATCATGAGCAAGGAGTACAACGCCGCCAAGTACGCCGAGATCGAGGTCCGCTCCCTCACCGGCGTCGGCTCGGAGAAGGCCGTCAAGCACTGACACCCTTCTCCTCCGAGGGCCCGGCCACCCCAGGCCGGGCCCTTTTGCGCTGTCTGGCAGGGGTTTGTGGGCATTCAAGCGGGGTGTCCCACACCCGTTCTTGTCGCTAACGACACCGAAACGCAGTGATATGAGTGGTTGACGGGATTTCAGCGGTATGGGTACGTTCTCAGATGTGTGAACGTTGCCACACTGGCCTGGCGCCACGTGGCCGTCATCAGCATGCCTGATGCCCCGCTTGCTCAGTGTGGAGGCGAAACCCCATGAGATCCCCCCTCGTCCGCTGGTCCGTCCTGTCGGTGTCGCTGGCGCTGGCCCTCACCTCGTGTGCCAAGGGCACCGGTGGCGGCGCCGCGCCGACCCCGTCGGCCGGCCAGTTCAACCCCGGCGCCACGTTCAGCGGCTCCATCTCCGTGATGGGCTTCGGCGCGACCGACGAGATCGGGACGACCCGCGTCGACCTGGCCGAGAAGGCCCTCGGCGGCGCCGAGATCAAGCTGATCGAGGGTGACCTCGACATCCAGCAGTTCCTGTCCGCGGTCGCCGCCGGCGACCCGCCGGACATCATCTACGCCAACCGCGACCAGATCGGCACCTTCGCCTCGCGCGGCGCGATCATGCCGCTCACCGAGTGCATCAAGGGCGAGACGATCGACACCTCGATGTACAACGCGAACGCGCTCGGCCAGGTGACGTTCGGCGAGCAGATCTGGGCCATCCCCGAGTTCAACCAGGTCCAGATCACCATGGCCAACGCCGACCTGCTCAAGGCGGCCGGGCTGACGATCGAGGACGTCAACGGCTCCGACTGGAGCAAGGTCACCGCCGCGGCCAAGAAACTGGTCAAGGCCCCCGGCGGCAAGCTCAAGGTGATCGGCTACGACAGCAAGCTGCCGGAGTTCCTGCCGCTGTGGGCCAAGGCCAACGGCGCCGACCTGCTGTCGGCCGACGGGAAGAAGGCCCAGCTCAACAGCCCCGCCGTGGTCCAGGCGCTGGAGTTCGCCGTCGGCATCTACACCGCGCAGGGCGGCTTCGCCAAGGTCAAGGCCGTGCGCGACTCCGCCGACTTCTTCGGCAAGGGCAACCAGTTCGCCAAGAACGAGCTGGGCGCCATGCCGATGGAGCAGTGGTACGTCAACGTCCTCAACGA
Source organism: Nonomuraea diastatica (assembly GCF_004349015.1). Classification (NCBI taxonomy): domain Bacteria; kingdom Bacillati; phylum Actinomycetota; class Actinomycetes; order Streptosporangiales; family Streptosporangiaceae; genus Nonomuraea; species Nonomuraea diastatica. The sequence goes on along the minus strand of NZ_SMKP01000183.1, from coordinate 8,526 downwards.
CGTCTCCCCCAAGGCGCCCCTGGTCTTCGACACCTTCCGCACCCCGCAGGGCAAGCCCCTGGCCTACTCGTCCGGCTCGTCGTGGGCCATCCCCAAGGGCTCCAAGAACCCCGGCGCCGCCTGCCGCTTCGCCAAGACCATGACGCTCGTGGACACCTGGAAGGCCGCCGCCCAGGCCCGCCTGGACGAGCGCAAGGCCGACGGCAAGCCGTTCACCGGCGTGCTCACCGGCAACGTCAAGGCCGACGCGGAAATCGAGAAGATGCTCACCTCGGGCGGCGAGCCCTGGGACGCGGGCGTCAAGGCCGTCTACGAGGCCAACGAGAACACCTTCAGCCTTCCCGCCAACCCGGCCGACAAGGAGTTCAAGGACGCCTGGCAGGGTGCCGTGAACCGGGTGCTCAACGGCCAGGACGAGCCGAAGGCCGCGCTCGACAAGGCCCAGCAGGACGCCCAGAAGGCGCTCGACGAGGCATGGGCCGGCTGGACGAAGCGTACGAACTGAGATGCCCCGCTCCCGCTCCCACTCCCGGCCCTCACTCCGGACGTCCATGCGGTTCATCGAGACCCGGGCGGCGCTGCTGTTCATCAGCCCGTGGATCCTCGGCTTCCTGATCTTCACCGCGTGGCCCGTCATCAACAGCGCCTACCTGTCGCTGACCGACTACGACGTGATCAACGACCCTTCGTTCGTCGGGCTCGACAACTACCGGACCCTCTTCGAGGATCCCAAGGTCGGGCTGGCGCTCAGGAACACGTTCATCTTCATGGTGATGTCGGTCCCGGCCCAGCTGGTCGTCTCCCTGGGCCTGGCGCTGCTGCTCAACAGCGCCACGAAGGCCACCGGCTTCTTCCGCACGGCGTTCTTCCTGCCCAAGATGACGCCGCCGGTCGCCGTCGGCATCCTGCTGCTGATGTTGTTCAACGGGCAGAACGGCCTGATCAACGGCTTCCTCGGCATCTTCGGCATCGACGGGCCCGCGTGGACCACCGACCCCGCCTGGGTCAAGCCCGGCCTGGTGCTGATGAGCCTGTGGACCGTCGGGTCGTCGGTGGTCATCATTCTGGCCGCGCTGCGGGGCGTCCCCCAGGAGCTGTACGACTCCGCCGTCGTCGACGGGGCCGGCTGGTGGAGGCGCACGCTGCGGATCACCGTGCCGATGATCAGCCCCACGCTGTTCTTCCTGTTCATCGTGGACAGCATCAACGCCCTGCAGTCGTTCACGGAGGCGTACACCGCCTTCTTCGGTTCGGGCAACACCACCTACAGCAACGACGCCGCGCTGTTCTACGCCATCTACCTGTTCCAGCAGGCCTTCGAGTTCCTGCACATGGGCTACGCCTCGGCCCTGGCCTGGTTGTTGTTCATCGTGATCATGGCGATCACGGTCGTGCAGATCCTGGTGACCAGGCGGTTCGTCCACTATGAAGGGAGGAACCCGTGAGGCGCGCCCGGCTGATCCTGACGTGGACCGCGCTGAGCGCGTTCGCCATCGCGTTCATCTACCCGTTCGTCTGGCTGATCAGCGCCTCGTTCAAGCCGCGCAGCGAGGTGTTCGACCACCGGCTGATCCCCGAGACGTTCACCTTCGACAACTACATCCAGGTCTGGCAGGAGGCGCCGCTGGCGTTGTGGATGCTGAACACGCTCTTCGTGACCGTGCTGGCGGCGGTCGCCGTGACGATCACGAGCGCGATGGTGGCGTGGGGCTTCGCCTACTTCCGCTTCCCCGGCAGGGGCGCGTTGTTCGGCGTCGTGCTCGGCACGATGATGTTGCCGGGCGCGGTCACCATGATCCCGGTGTTCCTCATCTGGAACTCCCTCGGCATGGTCGGCACGCTGACCCCGCTGTGGGCACAGAACCTGTTCGGCAGCGCCTTCTACATCTTCCTGCTGCGCCAGTTCTTCCTCGGGCTGCCGCGCGAGCCGTTCGAGGCGGCGAAGATCGACGGCGCGAACAACTGGCAGATCTTCACCAGGGTCGCCCTGCCGCTGTGCAAGCCGGCGGTCGTGGTGACGCTGCTGTTCGAGTTCCAGGCGGCCTGGACCGACCTGATGCGGCCGCTCATCTACCTGCGCGACTCCAGCACGTTCACCGTGCCGCGCGGGCTGAAGGCGCTGCTCGACCAGTTCGGGTTCGGTGGTGAATGGCACTGGGAGATCGTCATGACGGCCAGCGTGATCACCACCATACCGATGATCATCCTGTTCTTCCTCGGCCAGAAACACTTCGTCAAGGGCATCGCGACCACAGGGAGCAAGGGGTGAGTTTTCCCGCGGGATTCCTCTGGGGCGCGGGCACGTCCGCGTACCAGATCGAGGGACACCACGGCAGGGGCGAGTCGGTGTGGGACACGTTCTGCCGGCGGCCCGGCGCCGTGGAGGGCGGCGGCGACGGCTCCCGGGCGTGCGACTCCTACCTGCGCTGGCGTGAGGACGTCGAGCTGGTCGAGGAGCTCGGGCTGCGCGCCTACCGCTTCTCCACCGGCTGGTCGCGGGTCATGCCCGACGGCGTGCCCCCCGATCCCCAGGCACTCGACCACTACGAGCGCTTCGTCGACGCGCTGCTCGAAGCCGGGGCAGAGCCCGTGCTCACGCTCAACCACTGGGACATGCCCGCCGCGCTGACCGGCGGCTGGGCCGAGCGCGCCAGCGTGGCCGCCTTCGCCGCCTACACCGAGGCGGTCGCCGGGCGGCTCGCCGACCGTGTCACCTGGTGGATCACCCAGAACGAGCCGTGGATCATCGCGCTGCTCGGCTACCAGCTCGGCCTGCACGCCCCCGGCGTCGCCGACCTGGGCACGGCCGTCAAAGCCGGCCACCACGTGCTGCTCGGCCACGGCGCGGCGGCCGACGTGCTGCACGCCCACCCCGGCGTGCTGGCCGGCTCGGCGCTCAGCCTCTTCCCCTGCGACCCGGCCACCGCCGGCGAGGCCGACCGCGCGGCGGCCACCGGCTCCGACGGCTACGTCAACCGGTGGTACCTCGACCCGCTGCTCGCCGGCGGCTACCCCGCCGACATGCGCGGGCACTGGGAGCGGGCGCTCGGCCACGGCCTGGACTTCATCCAGGACGGCGACGAGGCCGCTATCCGCGGGCGCAGCGACTTCCTCGGCGTCAACTACTACACCAGGCGCGTCATGGCCGCGGCGCCGCCCGACCCGTTCCCCTGGCGGGTCGTCGGGCCCAGCGGCGACGTGGCCAGGACCGACGAAGGCTGGGAGATCAACGCGGGGGCGCTGCGCGACCTGCTGATCGGCCTGAGCCGCCGCTTCCCCGCCACGCCGCTGATGGTCACCGAGAACGGCGGCGTCTTCGGGGACACACCCGCACACGACGGCCGGGTCCACGACAACCGCAGGATCCTGTTCCTGCGCGACCACGTCGCGGCCGTCGGCGAGGCCATCGACGCGGGGGCCGACGTGCGCGGCTACCTCCACTGGTCGCTCATGGACAACTTCGAGTGGGCGCTGGGCTACCGGCCCAGGTTCGGGCTCGTCCACGTCGACTACGCGACCGGCGCCCGGACGATCAAGGACTCCGGGCGCTACTACGCCCGGCTCATCGCCGGGGGCGGCGCCGCCCCCGCCCTGCCCAGGATCGAGGCTTACGGCTAGACCATGCGGATCACCACCACGGACACGGCCTACCACCTGGACAGCGGGCACTACCGGCTGACCGTCTCGCGCACCGACCCCAGCGCCGAGCTGGAAGGCTGGCTGACGCTCAGCCTCATCGCCTCCGTCGCCACCAGGAGCGACCGCGACGAGACGTACGAGACCCTGCCGCCCGTGCTCGCCGAGCGCGGCGACATGGCGGTCTTCGACTTCCCGCAACACTCGACCGCGTGGGAGGCCAAGACCGTCCGCCTCACCTGCACCCCCGGGACGATCGCGCTGGAGGTGCGGGTCGAGGGCGACGGCGTGATCGGCGACGTGACGCTGCTCGGCGGGCGGGCCGTGCTCAACACCCGCGCGGCCGGCACGTTCCGCTCGGCGGTGCACGCGCGCGGCGTCTTCAACCCCACGCCCACGCACCCGGTGCACGTGGTGCGGCCGGTGTCGGCGCCGCTCGCCCTCACCGTGATCGGCGACGCCTCGCCGGGCCGCCTGCACGCCGTCTTCTCGCCGCCGCCGCTGGCCCTGGCCTTCAGCAAGGAGGAGCCCGACGGCGGCGCGACCACCGTCCCGGACGGCCCCTGGCTGGGCGCGTGGGTGCGCGCCGGGATCGCGGACCTGACCTTCACCGAGCTCCGGTACGAGCCGCTCGACGGCGGCGCGCTGCTGCGGCTGGACTACGAGTGCCAGACGGCGGTGAGCGGCGCGTGGACGTCGCCGGCCGTGGTGTTCCGCGCCGCGTCGTCCCCCTGGGAGGCCATCTCCCACCACCGGGAGGACCTCGTCGAGCACGGCCTGGCCCCGCGGGGACCGGCCGGAGAGCGGCACGCCTGGTGGAGCGGGACGATCTTCTGCGGCTGGGGCGCCCAGTGCGCGCGGGCCGGCGGCCGCTCCCCGGTCGAGTTGTCCCGGCAGGATCTCTACGACGCGTGGCTGGCCAGGCTGGAGGAGCACGGCGTCGTGCCCGCCACCATCGTCATCGACGACCGGTGGCAGCTCACCTACGGCAACCTGGAGCCCGACCCCGGCAAGTGGCCCAGGCTGCGCGAGTGGATCGCCGACCGGCACGCGCGCGGGCAGCGGGTGCTGCTGTGGTGGCGCGCGTGGTCGCCCGACGGGCTGCCCGCCGAGGAGTGCGTGACCGACGCCGCGGGCCGCGCCGTGGCCGCCGACCCGTCGAACCCCGCCTACCGGCGCAGGATCGGCGAGATCATGCGCCGGCTGCTCGGCGACCTCGACGCCGACGGATTCAAGATCGACTTTACCCAGTGGTTCCCCAGCGGGTCGCACCTCAAGGCGTACGGCTCCACCTGGGGTCTTTCCCTCCTGCACGAACTGCTCGGCACCATGTACGCCGCCGCCAAACGCGTCAAACCCGACGCCCTGATGATCACCCACACCCCACATCCCGCGTTCGGCGACGTCAGCGACATGATCCGGTTGAACGACGTGCTGGAGCTCGACGCCCGCGGCGAGCCCGTGCCCGCCGTCGACCAGCTCCGCTTCCGCCACGCGGTGGCCGCGCACGCCATGCCGGAGCACCTCGTCGACACCGACCAGTGGCCCATGCCGAGCCGGGCCGACTGGCTCGCCTACGCGCGGGCGCAACCGTCGCTCGGCGTGCCCGCCCTCTACTACGTGGAGTCCATCGACAACACCGGCGAGCCGATCACCGGCGACGACCTGCGCCAGGTGGCGGCGTGGTGGCGGCGATGAGGCAGGCGGAGGTCGTCGTGTACGGCGCGACGTCGGCGGGCGTGTGCGCCGCCGTCGCGGCCGCCCGCCGCGGCCTCGACACCGTGCTGCTCGAACCCGGCAGGCACGTCGGCGGCATGACCTCCGGCGGGCTCGGCTACACCGACATCGGCGACCCGCGCGTGCTGGGCGGGATGGCCGCCGAGTTCCGCCGGGCCGTCGCCGACGCCTACGGCGCGGCTCCCGGTCACTACGCCGGGCCGGAGCCGCACGTCGCCGAGGGCATCTTCGTGTCGTGGCTGGAACGCGCCGGCGTGGAGGTCGTGTACGGCGCCCCGCTGCGCACGGTGGTCACCTCAGGGGAGCGGATCTTCTCCGTCGTCACCCACCAGGGCGACTACACCGCAGGCGCCTTCGTGGACGCGAGCTACGAGGGCGACCTGATGGCCGCCGCCGGCGTGTCGTACCGGGTCGGCAGGGAGGACCGCGCGCTGCACGGGGAGACGTTCGCCGGGCGGCGCGAGATCGTGCCCGGCATGCACAACTTCCCGCCGTGGATCTCACCGTTCCGCGCCGACGGCACGCTGCTGCCGCAGGTCGCCGACGGGCCCATGGCCGAGGTGGGCGCGGGCGACGGCGGCGTCATGTCGTACGGCTACCGCGTCTGCCTGACCAGCGCCGCCGACCGCATCCCGATCGAGCGGCGGCCCGGCTACGACGAGGAGCACTGGGAGCTCGGACGGCGGTTGTTCCGCCACTGGCGCGAGCAGGGCGTCGAGCCCCGCGCCGGACGCCTCGTCGGCCTGGAGCCGAACCTCCCGGGCGGCAAGTGCGACGGCAACTCGCTCGGGCCGTTCTCCCTCAGCGTGCTCGACCGCTCCGCCTGGGACTACCCCGACGCCGGCCCCGACGAGCGCGAGCGCATCCGCCTGCACCACCTGCACCACGCCCAGGACCTGCTGTACTTCCTCTCCCACGACCCCGAGGTGCCCGCGAGCGTGCGGGCCGAGCTGGGGCGCTGGGGGCTGCCGCCCGACGAGTTCGCCGACACCGGCCACCTGCCGCACCAGCTGTACGTGCGGGAGGCGCGGCGGATGCTCGGGGACGGGCACCTGACGGAGCACGACCTCGTCCAGGGCCGCCCGCAGGCGGACGCCATCGCGATGGGGTCGTACCACCTCGACGTCCGCGAGGTGCAGCGGACCTGGCGGCAGGTGTACGAGCATCCCGACCCGGTGCCGATGGTCGTCACCGAGGGCTACCTGTCAGTGGGGGTCGCCCCCTACCAGATCCCGTACGCGGCGATCGTGCCCCGGCGTGCGGAATGCGGCAACCTCGTGGTGCCGGTGTGCCTGTCGGCCTCGCACGTGGCGTTCTCCTCCATCCGGATGGAGGTGCAATACCAGATGCTCGGCCACGCCGCCGGGCTCGCCGCGGCGCAGGCCGCGGGGAGCGGCAAGGCGGTGCAGGACATCGACGTCGCCGCCCTTCAGGACGGCCTGTCCGCCGCCGGCCAGGTGCTCTCCCTCTGACCCCGTCGGCGCGCTCGGGTGGTGGAGCGCGCCGTTGTGAGGACCACGCGGCGCAGGCGCGCCCCAGAGGGCCGCCGCGGTCAGCGTCTCACGCCGTGGGTCCGGCGGGGTCAGCGCGTCACGCTGTGGGAACCGCCGCGGTCAGGGTGCGGCCTGGTGACCGGCCTGTTCCAGGGCGGCCCGGACGAACGGCGGGATCACCCGGCGCAGGACGTTCGCCTGGTGCTCCTCGGCCCTGGCCAGTGCCCGCGCCACGGCGGGGGAGCGGGCGGGACGGGCGCCCGGGGCGGCGCCGAGCAGGTCGAGGGCCGTCAGGCCCGCCACGGCCATGTCCTTGGCGGCCGCCACCCAGCGGGCCAGCTCCGCGCCGATCGGCCCCGGCGCGTCCAGCGGCAGCTCGGCCAGCCGGGTCAGCTCGGCGCGCAGCCGTACGGACGGCTCGCCCTTCAGCGCGTCCGCGCACAGGGAGGTGAGCTCCGGGCTCTGGCCGGCGCCAGGAGGCCAGGACGAGCACGCCTCCACCAGCGGCAGCAGCTCCGTGACGCCCGGCAGCAACCGCACGGCGCGCTCGTGGGACCGGGCCGGATCGTAGGCCGCCGGATGCCAGGCGTAGTCGGCCACGGTCGTGAGCGCGATCCGCGACGCCGCCGCCTCCACCATCGGGTTGGCCGTGATGCCCTCCAGCGGGACGCCGTCCAGCTCGGTCGCCCGCCCGACCAGCGGACCCAGGAAGACCCGGTCGAAGTCGAAGTCGTTGACCGGGAAGTTGTCCCACAGGGCGACGCGGTGGCCGTAGGAGGCCGCGGCGGCGGTCATGTCGCGTGCGGAGATCTCGCCCACCACGATGTCGGACCCGGTCCACCAGACCAGCACGTCGGGCGGCAGCTCGGCGGTGAGCCGGTCGCGGTAGGGCGTCCTGCCGGTGCCGGCGTAGTCGGTGGGCACCATGGTCAGCGGCCGGTCTGCCCCGCGTACGGCGAGGAACTCCGCGGCGAAGTCGCGGCAGACGGCCGCGTGGGCGCTCGCGCTCGCGCCCTCCCGCGTGCCGAACGCCTGCCTGTCGGGCTCGTGCCGCAGCTCGGGCGGGATGTCGTCGAACAGCAGCGCGAACTCCCTGACGCCCACCTGCCACACCTGCTCCGCCTTCGCCCGCAGCGCCGCCCGCTCACCGGCGTCGCTGTAGACCATCGACAGGCCGGGGCTCAGTGCGAACACGAACCTGACGTGCCGCGCCGCCGCCTCCGCCACCAGCTCGGCCAGCCTCGCCAGCTCCTCCTCCGGGTACGGCTCCCGCCACCGCTCCCGGTGGAACGGGTCGTCCTTGGGGGCGTAGACGTAGGCGTTGAGCTTGTGCCTGCCGGAGAAGCGCAGGTGTTCCATGCGGTCGGCGTGGGTCCACGGAGTGCCGTAGAAACCCTCGATGGTGCCCCGGAGCGGCAGGTCGGGCCAGTCGCGTATCTCGGCCTCCGGCACGCACACCCGATGCTCGGAGCACGGGGGCCACGGGGATTCGGCGAGGGCGAGCAGGGTCTGCGCGCCGTAGAAGGCGCCCGCGGGGTCCGCGCCCACGATCAGCACGCCGTCGCGGGCGGCGCTCAGCGTGTAGCCCTCCGGCGGCAGCCCGGCCCCGGCGTCCACCCGCACCTCCACCGCCCCAATCTCACGCGGCGCAGCCTTACCC
>NZ_SMKP01000182.1:0-22458 GCF_004349015.1 Nonomuraea diastatica | reverse complement strand
CCGAACCCGCCCACCCGCGTCCGCCGCAGGGGCACCGGGTGGAACTGCGTGACGTCTGCTTCGCCTACGAGGTCGACCACGGGGCCGACCACGAGGTGCTGCGCGGCATCGACCTGGTGCTGGAGCCGGGGACGGTCACCGCGGTCGTCGGGCCGTCGGGAAGCGGCAAGTCCACGCTGGTCCAGCTGTTGCCGCGGTTCTTCGACCCCACCCACGGCTCGGTCCTTCTTGGCGGCGTCGATCTGCGCGAGATCGGCAGCCGGGAGCTGTATCGGCAGGTGTCCTTCGTCTTCCAGGACGTCCGTCTGCTGCGTGTCTCGGTCGCCGACAACATCGCGCTGGCGGCGCCGCGGGCCAGCCGCGACGACGTGGTCCGCGCCGCCCGGCTGGCCGACATCCACGACCGCATCCTCCAGCTGCCGCGCGGATACGACACGGTGCTCGGTGAAGAGACCAAGCTGTCCGGAGGCGAGGCGCAGCGGATCTCGATCGCCCGCGCGCTGCTGGCCGACGCGCCCGTTCTGGTGCTGGACGAGGCGACCTCCTTCGCCGACCCGCGGACCGGACAGGCGGTCCGCCAGGCCCTGGCGACGCTGAGCGGCGACCGCACGATCGTCGTCATCGCCCACCGGCTGGAGACGGTCGCCGACGCCGACACCGTCGTGGTGCTGGAGGACGGAGCGATCGTCGAACGCGGCCGTCCCGCCGACCTGCTGACACGAGGCGGAAGGTTCGCCGCGTTCTGGCGATCTCACCAGTCCGCCGAGATCGAAACCCACGATGGCCTGGTGCGAGGAGACGAGCCCCGATGATCCGAATGCTGCTGCGCGTGCTCGGAGACGAGTACGCCCGGGCCATGCGCCGCACCGTGATCCTGATGACGATCACCGCGGTGGTCGAAGGTCTGTCCTACGCGCTGCTGGTCCCGGTGCTGCGGGCGCTGCTCGGCAGCACGCCCGCGGACGCCGTGCCCTGGCTGGTCGCGTTCGGGGCCGCGGTCGCCCTCTACGCCGTGCTGCGCTACATCAGCGACTTGTCCGGCATGCGGGTCGGGACCACCATGTTGCGCGGCATGTATCACCGGCTCGGCGAGCACCTGGCCCGCCTCCCCCTCGGCTGGTACAACGCGGGTCGCATCGGCGAGGTGTCCGTCCTCGCCGGCCGCGGCCTCCTGCAAGCCATGGGCGTGGCCGCGCATCTGCTGGCACCGTTCATCTCCGCCCTGATCACGCCCCTGACCATCGTGGCCGTCATGACCGCCGTCAACTGGCGGATGGGGCTGGCCGCGTTGCTCGCCGCACCCGTCGTGGCGGCGATCCAGGCCTGGACGGCACGCGCGACGGTCGCCGCCGACGCCGAGCGTCACGAACGCGACCAGGAGGCCAGTGGGCGCGTCATCGAATTTCTCCAGGCCCAGCCGGTGCTGCGGACCGGCGGCCGGACCGGCGAACGCTTCCAGCTGCTCGACGACTCGCTGCTGGATGCCCAGCGCGCCTCCCGCCGTACCGTGCTGGCAACGCTGCCCAGCGCCGTGGGGCTGACGCTCACCGTGCAGGCGATCTTCACCGGGCTACTGGTCCTGGGCGCCTACCTCGCGCTCGGCGGGAGCATCGGCGCCGCGGAGATCCTGGCGATCCTGGTGCTTGCCGCCCGCTGCGCCGACCCGCTGCTGTCGCTGTCGGACATCGGCGGCAAACTCCGCGGCGCGCGTTCGGAGCTGGCCAGACTCGAGACGGTGCTGCGCACCGAGCCGCTGCGGGAACCTCACGAGCCGATCCAGCCGGCGCACCACGGCCTGGAGTTCGACGCCGTCACCTTCCGGCACGGCGAGCACACGGTGTTCGACGAGGTGACGCTCACCCTCCCCGAGGGACAGCGGCTCGCGGTCGTCGGGCCGTCCGGCGCGGGCAAGAGCACGCTGCTGCAACTGCTGGCGCGCTTCTACGACGTGGACGCCGGCGCGGTGCGTGTGGGAGGCGTGGACGTGCGCACGATCAGCACCGAGGAGTTGATGGCGCGGATCGCCATCGTCTTCCAGGATGTCTATCTCTTCGACGGCACGATCGAGGAGAACGTGCGCCTGGGCCGTCCCGACGCGGGCGTTGCCGAGGTGCGGGCGGCGGCGACCGCGGCCCGGCTGGACGACGTGATCGAGCGACTGCCCGGCGGATGGGCGGCGCATGTCGGCGAGGGCGGCGCGCTGCTGTCAGGCGGTGAGCGCCAGCGCGTCTCGATCGCGCGGGCGCTGCTGAAGAACGCGCCCATCGTGCTGCTGGACGAGGTGACCTCGGCGCTGGACCCGGTCAACGAGGCGGCCGTCCACGAGGGCATCCAGCGCCTGATGGCGGGCCGGACGGTCGTGATGGTGGCGCACCGGATGCGGACCGTCCGGCGCGCCGACCGCATCGTCTTTCTGGACGGCGGCCGGATCGTGGAGGAAGGCAGCCACGACGAGCTGCTCGACCACGGCGGCCGCTACGCCGAGATCTGGAACATCTCCATACCGGGCGTGGGTGGGCGTCGCAGTCCCACGCCCGTCGGTTCGGCTGCCGGGGGTCAGCATGGCCGGGTCCGCCATCGTGCGGGTTGCGGCCCACTGACCGGTGGCACCAGGGCGAGGTCCGCTGGAAACGAACCTCCTGACTAGTGCCGCGTCAGACGACGTTCGCCCTGGCTAGGCAGGGGTGATGATCTTTGTGATGCCTTCGGCGTCGCCGTGCACCACTGCGAATTCGAGGAGGTGAGACCGATCAACGCTGCGACTCCGGCCCAGCGTGTTCGGTCCGGACTGTTCGGCATGGCCGAGCGGGTGCAGGTGCGGGAGATCGATGATGACGAGGGTGTTCGTCCGCTGCGGATCCTGCGGCGCGGCACGGGATCGGTGGTGACCTGGCGGCGAGCCCAGATGGTGAACGCGCCGTCGAGGGCGCGCGCCTCGTCTATTTCGCTCTTGATGCCCTCTCGGATGGCCGGCTACGAGCCTGCCCTGGCCCGTCCTGGTCTTCCCACCCCTCTCGGTGCGCCGGCATCGGAGACTCGGCCGTTGACGGGAGGGTTGCGGCGATGCAGTCGAGGACGCGCTGGAGCCCGTACCGGAACTGGTCGTCGCGGCTCAGGTGCGGCCGGCGCGCCTCCATCACGATCTTGCTGAAGATCGGATAGTCCCCGCTCTCCAGCAACTGATGGACACGCGGGGAGCTCCGCGTCATCCACTCCGACTCGCTGAGCCCGCTGCGGCGGAATTCCCTGGCCGAGCTGATCTCCTCGCGGACGGTGCCCTCGATATAGCCGTTCAGCATGGCCATGAGGCCGAGGTTCTCGTCGATGGAGACGTGCGGGTCGAGGGCACCCATCACCCGTTCGATCTGGCGCAGCTGGTTGGGACCGAAGCTGGGCAGTGACCGCTGCACGGTGGCGATCCACGGGTGCCGCAGCCACATCGCCCGCAGCCCTTCGGCGTAGCGCGTCAGATCCGCGCGCCAGTCGCCGGAGGGCATGCCCTCGACGTCGACCTCGCCCTGCAGCCGGTCGGCGATGAGCTCGACGAGGTCGTCGCGGCTCGGGACGTACAGTCCCCATTCCCCTCGTCCAGCGGCGGCCGGGTCGATGTGAGGCGGGCGCGCAGGTCATCGAGGACCTCATCGGACACGTGGATCGGAACGGGCTTCAGGGGGAAGGCGCGCGGGGTGCTCATCGCGTGGTTCCTTACTGGGGTGTGCCGTCGGCCTGTTGGGCGGCGAGCCGGGACGACCTTCCGCCAGGATTCTCCGGCCCCCGGCCCGTCGGCCAAACACGATCTCCCCGACAGGGCGTCCCCCCGACCCGCAGCGGCTCGAAAAGCCGACAGCGAGTGATGAAACGCCGCTCCAGGTGGCCGATTCCACGCTCAGATTAACGACAGTATCTTCCGACAGGGAGAACGGGCTCCGTCCTCCAGGAGCCTCCGGTGCGGATCGCCGCCGACCGCTCGCCCACCGCGACCGGTCGGCGGCGGCCTTGCCACGCTGGGAGGAGCCGTAGCCGACGACCCAGAACGGAACAGCCTCAAGCGATCACCCACACCACAAACCCTCATCGTTGGGAGTGGTGCGGTCGGGACTCAAGTTCCTTCCCCGCCACTCCCCTGGAACCCCGATGTGGCGGGCTTCACCCATCACTCCCCTGCGGAGCTCTCCCCCTTGTGCGCCCGCCAGCCCGCTTCGGTGAGCAGGACATCTTCGCGGCCTGCCTGGCGGGACAGGCGGCCGTGTGCCCAGTTCGTGCGGGCGGCCAGGCGGCTGACGCGGACGCACTCCTCGTCCTACGCGGTCGCGACGACCGCGTAGTCGGCCATGGACAGGCATGCAACCCGCGCGAGGTCGACCGCGACGCACGGGGCACTACGCGAGGTCGACGCAGGTCTTTTTTTGAAGACGTACGGGCGGAGCCCGTACCTTGTTGGCGATTAGAAGTTCGTTATATATACCGTGCGCCTTTACAAAGTAAATCAAGGGCGAACCGTTACCCCGGGGGTGCAGACCAAGTGATCGTCGCTACGGTTTCGGCGTCTGGACGCCGGGATCGAGGCGAGGGACGGCCTGAAATGACCTGGATCGAGCGGACCGCCTATCCGCGGTTCAAGCGGCTGACGTCGGCGCGGGTACTGCACGTGTTCTTCACGCCCTCGCCGGAAGAGGTGGACTGGGCCGAAAAACGGACCGGCAGCCCGGAGTCGTGCTTCGCGCTGGTGCTGGCGTTGAAGTGCTTCCAGAGATGGCGCGCTTTTTCTCCCCGGACGAGATCCCCGAGATGGTGATCGACCACGTTCGGCGCTGCCTGGAGTTGGCCGACGACGTCTGGCCAGACCATGGCTCCTCCGGCAGTGCGAAGGCGCATCGCAAGCTGGTGCGCCAACGCCAGGGCGTGAAGCACGACGCGGGCCGGGGACATGGCTGTGCTCGGCTCGTACGAGTACGCCGACTGGAGCGCCCACCTGCTGCCCTGGGAAGAATGCCAGTCGAAACTGGCGGCGTTCTGCGAGGAGGTCGGGCTGCCCGACACCCCCGCCGGTTTCGTCGCCCACCTCAAGGACGCCCACCTGACGGCGGCCGCGCACCTGGACGCCGGCTATCTCCACAACGCCGACCTGGTCATCGACGAGGGCGGCGTGCCCACCCTCAAACGCCGCCGCGGCAAGGGCACCGATGCCGAGGCCGAGCGGCGTATGCCCGAACGCTCGCTGCTGTCGATCGTCGCGCGTTGCGCCCACTGGCTCACCTGGTATCGCCGCTTCGGTCCCGCCTTCGGCTCCGACCCCAAGATCAAGGACAAGTTGGGGCGGTACTCGCTGGCGGTGTTCACCGGCGGGATCAACATCGGTCCGTACGAGGCGGCCAAGCACATCGCCGGCGTCACCGCCCGCGAGCTGTCCATGGTCCGCAACCGGCACATCACCCTGAAGAAGCTGAACGCCGCGATCGCCGATGTGGTCAACGCCTTCGCCGAGCTGGACGTGGGCAAGGCCTGGGGGACGGCAACACGGTGGCCGCCGGGTGCCGCGCATCCGCAACTTTAGGACCTGATCTTCTTCCGCGCCTCTGAGAAGATCGCCTACCCGCACATCGACCAGCTGTTCGGCGAGAGCGGCCGCAACGTCATCGACTGGAAGCTGATCGAGAAGCACTGGGCCGACCTGATGCAGGTGGGGATTGCTCTGCTGCGCTATCTGGCCGACCCGGCGCTGCGGGCGCGCGGCACCGCCGCGACCAACAAAGTCGAGTCCTCCAACGGATATTCCAAGTGGCTCGGGTTCGGTGGGGTGCTGGCCGACAACGACCCCGTAGGGCAGGAGAAACTGATCAAGTTCAACACGCTGCTGGCCAACCTCGTCGTCTTCCACAACGCCCTGGACGTCTCCGACATCGTGCGCGACCTGATTGCTGAGGGCTGGCAAATCACCGCCGACCAGCTCGGCCAGATCGCGCCCCACCTACGTGCCCACATCAGCCGCTTCGGCGCCTACGCCACCGACGACCTACACCGCCAGCCCAACCCGTTCGATCCCCTCCTGAAGGAGGTCGACTTCACCGAAGTCGGCCTAGCCGCTTGATCGCCATCAGTCGGCCGCGATGGCTTCGATCTCGAGCAGCCATCGCTTGTCGAAGATTTCCGAGATGATCACCGTCAGTGCCGGGTGGTGATCGCCGAGGATTTCGCGGCGTATCGCCGAGTTGGTGTCGGCGTACTCGCGCTTCGAGAGGAACGTGGTGACCTTCACCAGGCTGGATACTCCAAGACCTGCGCCGGCCAGACACGCCAGGATGTTGTTCCACACGGTTCGGCATTGCGTCTCGAAGTCATCAGGTACGTGGCCGTCGGGGGGCTCGGGAATCTGTCCGCTGACGAAAACCAGCCGTGAGGCGCCGGTCACGGTCAGCGCTTGGACGTATCCCCCGAGCGCAGGAGGGGCGTCAGGTGGCTGAATGGGTGTGAAAACGACTCGATTTGCCGTCACTGTCGGGCCTTTCATGTGGTGACTTCGCTTGTGCTGGTGAGCGTTCGGTCCAAGGTCGCCAGGGCGGTTTCGGCCTCCGCGCGGGTGAGCACCAAAGGCGGTTTGATCTTCAACACGTTGCCGTGAGGGCCGTCCCGGGACAGCAGCATCCCATCCTCGCGGGCCAGCTCCACGACGCGCGCTGCCGCTTCAGCCGCAGGACGCTTGGTGGCCCGGTTTTCGACCAGGTCCACTCCGAGGAACAAGCCACGCCCCCGCGCGTCGCCAATGATCGGATGATGTGTGGACAACTCGGTCAGCCCTGCGGTCAGATACGTCCCGATCTGGGCCGCGTGCGCCATCAGTCGCTCATCGCGGCGCACGTCCAGGACCGCGAGGCCGGCGGCGCACGAGACCGGGTTGCCGCCGTAGGTAGTGAAGTACTCCATGCCGGTCTGGAAGGCGCGTGCAATGGCTGGTGTGGTGACCACGGCGCCGAGTGGGTGACCGTTCCCGATTGGCTTGCCCAGTGTCACAATGTCGGGCACCACGTCGTGTGCCTCGAATGCCCACATGTGGCTGCCGACGCGGCCGAATCCACACTGCACCTCGTCGGCGATGCACAGGGCGCCTGCCTCGCGTGCACCGGCGTACGCCGCCGCGAGGCAGCCCGGAGCCGGTTCGACCTGACCGGCGCAGCCCAGGATCGTCTCGTGCAAGAAGGCGGCCGGTGGTGCGTCGGCGCAGTGAGTGGCGACGTCGGTGGCGTAGCGCGGGCCGTCGTCGCCGTATTGTCCTCGGTACGGGTCGGGTAGTTCGCACACGCGCACCCGCGGCCCAGGCCCGTTGCCGCCGGCCCGGTTGAATTTGTACGGGCTCAGCTCGACGAGGGAGCTGAGGATGCCGTGATAGGCCCAGTCGAGGACGAGCACGTGCTCTCGGCCGGTCGCCGTCCGCGAGGGCATCAGCATCGCCCGCCACCGTCCAGGCTTGGGTGACCTCGGGCTGCGCTGCTAGAGCATCGGTAAGGGGGCCGCGTTGGGTGCCTGCCACAGCAGTGATCTCCATGAGGACCTCGATGCGGGTTCCGAACGCATCGGGAGCCAGCAGGACCGTGTATCCCCGGATCGCTCCTGACCGCTCCAGACGGTCCAGGCGGCGCTTGACGGAAGACGGAGCGAGATTGGCCGCTCGCGCCAGCACCTCGAGAGAAGCCCTGCCGTTCGATGTCAATTCCCGAAGAATCATGCGATCAGCAGCATCCACATGGAAGATTCTTGCATGAGCGTCGATCTCTACTCGCGGTACCGAGCGCCGCGGTCAGCTCCTGGCTCACCTGGTGCCGCACCATCAAACGCTGGGCGACGCCGTCGGTACCAGCCGAGGCAGAACGCCGTAAGGAAACCCCGGACGAGACCCGGATGACCCTGCACCGGCTACTGTCGCGCCGCGAGGTCCCGCTACGGGAGAAGACCCTGTGGCGGATGCTCTAAGAAACGGCCGCCAGAGCATCGGAGATTCTCGCGCTCAACGTCGAAGACCTCGACCTGGACAACCGGCGTGCCTCGTCACCTCCAAGGGCGGCGCGATCGAGTGGGTGTACTGGGACAGCGGGACCGCCCACCTGCTGCCCCGGTTGCTGCGCCTGCCGGACGGCACCTCACGCCTGCGGTGACGTGTCCGATCTGGACCGAATCCGGTGAACCTCACCGGTTGTAGAGCCTGCGTGCCCACAGATAACCGACCAGGGCGATACCCGCGCTCCACACAGCCGCCTCCAGGAAGCTGGACCTGGCCGGACGCCCGGCCAGCAGCGCGCGCAGCGTCTCGATGACAGGGGTAGCCGGCTGGTGCTCGGCGAACCAGCGCAAACCAGCCGGCATCGACTCGGTCGGGACGAAGCCGCTGCCGAGGAACGGCAGCAGCATCAGCGGCATCGGCAGGTTGATGGCCGTGGCCACGTTCTTGGTGACCATGGCGAGCGCGACCGACAGCCAGGTGATCGCGAAGGTGAACATGGCCAGCACACCGACCACGCCGAGCCAGTCCGGCACCGAGGCGGACGGGCGGAATCCGATCAGCAACGCCACCACGGTCACCATGGCAATCGCGAGGAACGTCTGCACCATCGCCCCGAGTACGTGCCCGGTGAGCACCGAGACGCGGGCGATGGCCATGGTCTTGAACCTGGCAATGATGCCCTCGGTCATGTCGGTCGCCACCGAGATCGCGGTCCCCTGCGCGGCCCCGACGATCGTCGTGATCATGATGCCGGGGGTGAGGTAACCGACGTAGGCGGCGCGGTCGGCGCCGATGCCCGCGCTCATGGTGCCGCCGAAGACGTAGACGAACAGCAGCAGGAACACCACGGGCACGGACGCGAACGTGAGAATCAGCGTGGGGTAGCGCCAGATGTGCTTGACCTGGCGGCGCAGCATCGTCGCCGAGTCGGTGACCGCTCTCATCGGGAGGGCTCCTTGGTCGAGGGCTCCTGGGTCAGGGCGAGGAAGACGTCGTCCAGGTCGGGTGTGTGCACCGACAGCTCGGCGACGTCGATGGCCTGTGCGTCGAGCCATTCCAGGAGTTTGCGCAGCGTGCTGACGCCGGTGTCGGGGATCTGCACCGTGAGGGACTCCTCGTCGCGCGAGGTGGCCCTCAGGTGGGAGGCCGCCCTGAGGTAACCGTCGGGGTCGGCGAAGCGTACGACGATGTGGCCGCCGGGGACCATGCGCTTGAGTTCCTCAGGGGTGCCCTCGGCCACCAGCCGCCCCTGGCTGAGCAGGGCGATGCGGTCGGCGAGTTCGTCGGCCTCCTCCAGGTATTGGGTGGTCAGGAAGATGGTCACGCCGTCCTGCTGGACGAGGTTCCGGACGATCTGCCACATGGTGCGGCGGCTGCGCGGGTCCAGGCCCGTGGTCGGTTCGTCGAGGAAGATGAGCCTGGGAGTGCCGACGAGGGTCATGGCGAGGTCGAGCCGGCGGCGCATGCCGCCCGAGTAGGTGGCCGCGGGGTTGCGCGCGGCGTCGGTGAGGTCGAAGCGCTCCAGCAGTTCACGGGCGCGCGTGCGGCCCTTGGCGCGGCCGAGGTGGAGCAGGTCGGCCATGAGTCGCAGGTTCTCCTCGCCGGTGAGGAAGCTGTCGACCGCGGAGAACTGGCCGGTGACGCCGATCGCGGCACGCACCTTGCCGGGTTCCCTGGCCAGGTCGTACCCGGCGACCCGGATCTCGCCCGCGTCGGCCTTGATCAGGGTGGACAGGATCTGCACTGTGGTGGTCTTGCCCGCGCCGTTGGGGCCGAGCAGCGAGAAGACGGTGCCCTGCGGGATGGTGAGGTCGATGCCGTCCAGGACGCGGTGGGCGCCGTAAGACTTACGCATCCCCGTCACCGAGACGAAGGTTCGCATCGCGTTCACCCCCGATCCCAGGTGACGGGCAGGCTGTGCACGCCGTACACCTGCGAGGGGTCGGTGCGCAGCGACAGCTCTTCAGCCGGTACGGCGAGCCGCAGCGTCGGGAAGCGGATGAGCAGCGCGGGAAACGCGACACGCATCTCGATGCGGGCAAGCTGCTGACCGAGGCACTGATGGACGCCGTGGCCGAAGGCCAGATGCCCGGCGGCCGAGCGGTGCAGATCGAGCACGTCGGGGTCGGGGAACCTGGCCGGGTCCCTGTTGGCGGCGTTGATCGCGATGATGACCGTGTCGCCCGCCTTGAGCCGCCTGCCGCCGAGCTCCACGTCCTCCAGCACGCCGCGCATACCGGTGGCGGCGACGGACAGGTAACGCAGCAGTTCCTCCACGGCGCCGGCGGCCAGGTCGGGGTCGCCGCGCAGGGCGGTGAGCTGGGCCGGGTTGCGCAGCAGGGCGAAGGTGCCGAGCGCGAGCATGTTGGCGGTGGTGTCGAGCCCGGCGCCGAGCAGGAACGCGGCCACGCCGCCGAGTTCCTCGTCGGCCAGGTCGCCGCCGGTGGCCAGGTCGCTGAGCAGGTCGCCGGTCGGCCTGGCCCGCTTGGCGAGCGCGAGCTCCCGCAGGTACGTGCCGATCTCGACGAAGGCGGCGTACTGCGCCTCGGCGGTCCCGGTGTCCGAAAGGGCCCGGGTGGAGCTCTGGAACTGGTCGCGGTCCCCGTACGGCACGCCGAGCAGGTCGCAGATCATCAGCGCTGGAACCGGCTGCGTGAAGTCCTCGACGAGGTCGGCGGGCGGCCCCTGCTGCTCCATCGCGTCGAGCCGCTCACGGGTGATCTCGGTGACCCGCTCGGTGAGCAGGTTCATTCTGCGGACGGTGAACTTGCCCGCCAGCAGCTTGCGGAAGCGGGTGTGCTGGGGTGCGTCCATGCCGGTCAGGTCGCCGGCGGGGGCGGGCGGCAGGTGCCCGCCCACCAGGGGGTGGTAGTGGGTTTCGTAGCGGGAGCTGAACCGTGGGTCGGCGAGGATCTGGCGGACCAGGTCGTATCCGGTGATCATCCAGACGCCGGGGGCGCCCTCGGGTGCGGCCAGGCGGGCGATCGGCTGCTCTGCGCGCAGGGCGGTGAGTGAAGGGGCGGGATCGAAGGGACCGGTGGGTGCGCGGTCGAAGGACAGAGTGACCGGCTCGTCGCGATAGTACTTGTTCATCACCATTGAAAGCTACGTTGCCTTCGGAAATTCTGTCAATCAACCAGCTCACATAAGCGCAGGTCAATGCCAGTAAAGTGATGCGTTGACGGTGGAGCTGAATGCAATGAAACATTGCATTGTGTGGCGCCCGAACGCAATCATGGTGTGGTGTCAGAAGGAAGGTTGACCCAGCAGGACCGCCGGCGCATCGCGACCGGCCTCGCAGAAGGACGTTCCTACGCCGAGATCGCCAGGCGGCTGGACCGGCCGACCTCGACGATCAGCCGCGAGGTCGGCCGCAACGGCGGCCCCGGCGACTACCGGCCCGAGCGGGCGCACCAGGCGGCAGCGCGGCGGGCGCGGCGCGGCACCCCGGCCCGTTCGGCCGCGGCCGAACCCCAGGACCGCAAGGTCTTCGAGGTGGAAGAGGGAGCCGTCGAACTGGCGGTCGGGATGGGCCTGCCGAAGATGGTGGCGCGCGTGCTCATCGGCCTGTGGCTGAGCGAGGACGGCAGGCTCACCGCGGCCGAGCTGTCGCGCGGGCTGAACGTCAGTCCCGCCTCGATCTCCATGGCGGTGGGCTACCTGACCCAGCAGGGGCTGATCAGGCGCGAGCGTGATCCGCAGCGGCGCCGCGACATCTACGTGGTCGACGACGACGCCTGGTACCACTCGACGGTGATCAGCTCGCGGCAGACGCTCGCGGCGGCGGAGGTCGCGAAGGCGGCGGGACAGACGCTCGGGCTCGGCACACCCGTGGGACGCCGCCTGGCCAGAGGCGGTGCGTTCCTGGAGCGGATCAGCCTGGACGCTCTGGCGTCGGCCGAACGCTGGCGCGGCCTCCCGCCGTGATCACACCGCTGGGATTGTGCCCCCGATTACACGTGCTGTGGTCCAATCGCCCTCTCAACACCCACGAGGCCCTGTTCGACCCGCGTAACGAAACTCCCCGCACCCAGCTCAACGCCAGCGGAACCATGTAGCGAAGCTCCGTGCGAGGCTCCCGAAGGCGGGCAACCGTCAGCCAGCCTGCGACGGGACGTCGCCGCCGCTACTGCTCAACCGCCTGCCGAGTTTGTCCAGTTCAGAAGACAGGCACCGGAGGGGATGTCCATGGTCCCGGCTCATGACCGAGAGGGACGATTCCGAACGAGATCTCGCAGTGTTGGTCGGACCTGGTGCCCAGCTGATCGGAAACTTCGACGGTGCTCACGTGTGGGAGCCGGCACAGCCGGTGATGCGAGCCACGGCGGCGGCGACGCCGTCTTCAGCGCCAACGTGTCCGGCCAGCATGCGGGCGGTCGGCGCCAGCTCTGCCGCGTTCTCAATGGCGGCGGCCAGCCGGGCGGCAGTGAGACGGCCCCGCAGCGGATCCGGGGCGACGCCGAGGTGGTGCAGGCGGGCGGCCCAGAACGGCTGATCGCCGACGAACGGGCGGACCACCTGAGGCACCCCCGCACGCAGGGCCGCTGAGACCGTGCCGACGCCGCCGTGATGAACGGCGACGGCGACGCGTGGCAGCAGCCAGCCGTGCGGTGCCTCCTCTATCACCAGGACATCGTCCGCGACCGCGCCCGGCCGCAGCGCTCCCCAGCCGGTGGCCAGCACGGCCCGGCGCCCGGCCATCCGGACACCTTCCAGGACGGCGGCGGTCAACAACTCGGGGTGATCTGTGGTCGAGCTGCCGAAGCCCACGTAGACGGGCGGTTCGCCCTGATCCAGGAAGCGAGCCAGCCGCTCGGGCGGAGTCCAGGTGTCGTCCGCGGGCATCGTCCAGAACCCGATGGGGCGAGCCGAGCCGGGCCAGTCAGCGGGCGCGGGCAGCAGATGCGTGCTCCAGGCGTGCAGCACGTTGCCGGTCTTGACCAGCTCGGCCATCGGCACGAAGCCGTCCTGCAGGCCGAGCGCCTCGGCCCGCCACCTGCGGATCGTGCCCCGGTACGGGGCCTCGACCGCGGCGGCGACCCGCCAGCTCGCCCGGTTGAGCGGGCCCGGCGGCCGCACCGGGAAGATGGGAGAAGGAAAGGCGGCCGTCGGCACGTACAGAGGGATCAGCAGACCGGCGAACGCCGGGACGCCGAGCTTCTCCGCGACGTAGGGCCCGCCGAGAGACTTGGGGTGGTACACGACGACGTCGGCCGGGCGCGCCGCGAGCGCCGCCTGATCGTCCAGGAGGCGGCGCAGGATCGGCCTGACCGATCGCGCGGCGGTGATGGCCGCGCGCACGCCCTGCCCCTTGACGGAGTCCTGCAGCGCGAACATCTCGTCGTTGAGCGGTACGAACTCCACCCCGTGCCCGGCCGCGAGCGGCTGGAACCGGCGGGGCGCGGCCAGGACCGGCCGGTGCCCGGCGGCCAGCAGCCCGCGCGCCAGCGCCAGGAACTGCTGGACGTCTCCGCGGCTGCCCACAGTGATCAGCAACGGTCTCATCGCTTGACCCTCAGTTCGTCCCACTCGTCCAGCAGGGCGGGGAAACGGTCCATCATGAACGCGTACATGTCCCGCATGAGCTCCAGACGTCGCCGACGCGCGGGGGCGTCGCCCACCGCCTTCAGACCCTGCTCGGCCAGCGCCCGGAAGCCCCCGAACTCGGCCATCTTGGCGCGGAAAGCGCGGGCGAAGACGTTCTCGGCCAGCCGGTAGCGGTCCCGCCCCGCACCCGAAACCGCTCGACCAGACCCGCCTGCTCCAGTTGCCGCAGCGCGATACTCATGCTGCTCTTGGCCACGGCCAGCCCCTCGGCCAGTTCGGGCGCGTCCGCGCTGCCCGATTCAGCAGTCAGGAGCCAACCCATCACCCGCCCAGCCGTCCGGCTCAGTCCCAACCGCGCATAGAAGAGCCCGGCGTCCTCCACGAACTGATCCACACCCATGGAAACCAATGTATCGGATTGTTCGGATTTATGCGAACAATCCGACCGAATGGCGAGGCGTGCTGCCCGGCGCAAGCTCTCGGGCGACCTGGACGCGCTCGCTCAAGCCCCTGAACCGTACCGACCGGTGTCTTCGCGTTGATCGCCATCCCCGTGCTCACTCTCATGGGCCTGATCGCCTGGATGTCCGGGCCGCCGGGATGCCGTACCGGGTCCGCGCGATGAGCGGTGAGGAGGTCGGCGTGCCTAGGGAAGGCGGCGCGCATACTGGCCAGGTTCTCCACACGTACGCCGCCGTCCCGCGTCCAGAAGATGACGCCGCTACCCGCCCACCGCTGCCCGCCACCCGACGGCGGCTTGGCGCCCTCGAAGGCCGAGGCGGTCCACCCAGCTGTACGCGTTGCTCGACGACAAGGTCGCCGGCACCGCAGTGAAGCGCCAACGGCTGCCCGCCGGTTCCTCGCTCCCGCGGGCGACGGGTGTTACTTCTCGGCCGTGCCGGGTTTCCCGCTGATGGACTTTTGATAGATATCCGCGTAGGTGCGTGAGTCCTTGATCAGGTCGTCGCAGAAGGCAGCGACATCGTTGCCGATGAGTTCCAGGACTCCCCTGTTGGCCGCGACGCCCTCCTCGAAGAAATCGATGATCCCTGAGAGCAGGGGCCCGTCGAGCAAGTCGATCGGTCCGACCTTGAAGACGTACCTCTGAATCTCCTTGTAGACGATCTGATAGTCCGGCGGGAGCGCCTTGACCCGCGCCATGTGTTCCCGCCACTGCCTCTTGCCCTCGATGATGTGCCGGATGCCCACGTCAGCCTCCTAGCCGGCCCAGTTTCCTGGCGACGTTCCTGTTCAACTGCTCGCGCCACCGGTCGCGATAGGTCCGAGCCCCTTCTCCGCCGGCCAGCGCCGCGCAGAAGCCCTCGATGTCGTCACCCAGCACCTCGTGAATGCTCTGCCCATCGGACGCCGTCTCTTCGAGCAGCCCCAGAGCACCGTCGAGAATCGGCATCAGGTTGCGGCCGGTGAAGTCCGAGTAGGGAAAAAGACGACCTTTGATCTCTTCCCACGCCGCCCGGTGGTCGGCCGGCAATGCCTCGGCCCGGACTTCGAACGCCTTCCATTCCCTGGTGAGATCGCTGCCTGTCATGGTCTCCCAGACTTTCATCTCCCGCCCTCCTTGAGCTTGTCGATCCGGGATGTGATGTACGCCCATTTCGCCCAGAACGTTGCGAGTTCTGCGCGCCCCGCGTCGTTGAGCGCATAGAACTTGCGCGGCGGGCCCAGCCCGGACGGTCGTTTCGTCACCTGGACGAGCCCGTTCTTCTCCAGCCGCAGCAGGATGGTGTAAACCGTCCCCTCCACGACGTCGGCGAAGCCGAGTTCGTTCAGCCGACGCGTGATGGCGTACCCGTAGGTCTCCTCGCTGCCGATGATCTCAAGCACGCAGCCCTCAAGCGTGCCCTTCAGCATCTCCGTCAGGTCGTCCATCGTGGGTCCTCTTCGGTCTCCTGGTACTTTGTAGCACCGAGTACTACTACAAAGTAGCACAGAGTAGTGAACCCGTGCCCCGTGAGCGCAGACCACGGCAACGATTCGAATCATCGGCCCGCCTGGACGGTCGGACGCCGCTGATCAGGGCGAGCCAGCACGGAGGGCTCGTCGTGTGACCAACCGGCCGCCGCCGGCACGGCGTGGAAGGGGCGCAACCCGGAGCCGACGTCGGCGCGCCCGCGAACACGGCGAGCGGGTCGGAAGACAGCGAAGCGGACCGTCAGTAAGTGGCCCGGCCGCCGCTGATGTCGTAGACGGCGCCGGTGGAGAAGCTGACCTTGTCGGAGGCCAGCCAGGCGATCAACTCGGCGACCTCCTCCGGCTTTCCGACGCGGGGATGAGGCTGGTGATGTGAGCCAGGGCCTCGGGGCCGGTGCCGGCGTTCATCGGGGTCTCGATCACGGCGGGGGCGGCCGGGTCGGTGACGTCCACGACGAGGTCGGCACCGTCGGCGACGTCGAGCGTGATCACTTTGACGCCGTCGGCTTCGAGACGGAGGGCGGCGGCCTTGCCCAGGCCGCTGACGCCGCCGGTGACGAGGGCGGTGCGGGACATGGAGGTCCTCTCAGTGGGATTCGCGGGCCACGTGGTCGCCGCTGGAGCCGACGAGGAAGTCGAGGTCGGCGCCGGTGTTGGCCTGCCGCACGGTCTCGACGTAGAGGCGCTGCCAGCCGCGGGAGGGGCGGGCGAACGCCTGCGTCATCTCCGGTGACGGCCGGCGGGCGGCCAGTTCCTCCGCGGGAAGGTCGATGTCGAGGCGGCGGTTCTCGACGTCCAGGATGATCACGTCGCCGGTGCGGACGAGGCCGAGGGGCCCGCCGGCGGCGGCCTCGGGGGCGACGTGCAGCACGACGGTGCCGTAGGCGGTGCCGCTCATCCGCCCGTCGCAGATGCGTACCATGTCGCGCACGCCCTGGGCGAGCAGCTTGGGCGGCAGCGGCATATTGGACACTTCGGGCATGCCGGGGTAGCCCTTGGGGCCGCAGCCGCGCAGGATCAGCACCGAGTCGGGGGTGATGTCCAGGTCGTCGAGGCGGGCGTGCAGGTTCTCGATGGAATCGAACACCACGGCCGGGCCACGGTGCTTGAGCAGGTGCGGTGAGGCGGCGGCGGGCTTGATGACGGCACCGCCGGGGGCGAGGTTGCCATACAGGACGGCGATGCCGGCGTCCTGCTGGAGAGGTTCGCCGCGGGTGCGGATGACCTCGGGGTCGTGAATCGTCACGTTCTCGAGGTGGCCGACCAGGGGCTCTCCGGTGACGGTGATCGTCTGGGGGTCGAGCAGGTCGCGTACCTGGTGGAGCACGGCGTGCAGGCCGCCCGCGCGGTACAGGTCGTCCATCAGGTGGCGGCCCGCCGGTTGCAGATCCACCAGGAGGGGGACGCCGGAGCCGGTGCGGTCGAAGTCGTCCTGGGTCAGTTCGACGCCGAGCCGGCCGGCGATGGCCAGCAGGTGGACGACGGCGTTGGTGGAGCCGCCGAGCGCGGCCAGAGCGACGATGGCGTTGAGGAACGAACCGCGCGTCAGGACGGTGCTGGGACGGCGTTCGGCGGCGATCATCCCGACGATCAGACGGCCGGTCTCGTGGGCGCCTTCCAGCAGGCGGCTGTCGGGGGCGGGGGTGCCGGCCAGACCGGGCAGGGTCATGCCGAGCACTTCGGCCAGCAGGCCCATGGTGGAGGCGGTGCCCATCGTGTTGCAGTGGCCTTTACTTCGGATCATCGACGACTCCGAGCGCAGGAACGCCTCGCCGCCGAGTGTGCCGGCGCGTACCTCTTCGCTGAGTTTCCACACGTCCGTGCCGCAGCCCAGCGCGGCGCCGCGGAAGTGTCCCGTGAGCATGGGCCCGCCCGGCACCACCACGGCGGGCAGGTCCACCGATGCGGCGGCCATCAGCAGGGCGGGGATGGTCTTGTCACAGCCACCCAGCAGCACCACGCCGTCGATCGGGTTGGCGCGCAGCATCTCCTCGATGGCCATCGCCGCCATGTTGCGCCAGAGCATCGCGGTGGGCCGGACGTTCGTCTCGCCGAGGGAGACGACCGGCAGGTTCAGCGGCACGCCGCCCGCCTCCCACACGCCGCGCTTGACGTGCTCGGCGACCTCGTTCAGATGCATGTTGCAGGGGGTGAGGTCGGAGGCGGTGTTGGCGATGGCGATGTGCGGCCGGCCGTCGAACGTGTCGGACGGCAGCCCGCGCCGCATCCACGCCCGATGGATGTAGGCGTTGCGGTCGCTACCGGCGTACCACTGAGCGCTTCGGCTCTCCGCCATCAGGCCACCACTCTTTCCATTAATTGGAACTTTGCTCCGACTTATGAAACCCAGCAGAAGAGTAACCCCACACGTCACTAGGCGGAATCCGCGTCGAGAAGAACTTCCGTTCTATGGAATGGTGGTCTAACGTTCGGAACGTGTCCGAGCTGATCGACGAGCCCAAGCTCGTCGGGTCCGACCGCGTGCTGGCGGTGCTGGCTGAGCTGGCCCGCCATCCCGACGGGATCGGGCTGGAGGAGATGGCCCGCGCGGTCGCCAGCGCGAAGCCGACCGTGCACCGGGCGCTGGCCGCACTGCGCCGTGCCGGGTTCGCCGCGCAGAACGGTCATGGCCGCTACGTGCTGGGAGATGAGTTCCTGCGGATGGCTTTCGCCCATCACCAGGCCCGGCCCGATCATGTGCGGGTCACCCCGGTGCTCAAGGCGCTGTGCGACCGGTACGGCGAGACGGTGCACTACGCGGTGCTGGACGGCGACTCGGTGGTCTACCGCTCCAAGCTGGACCCGGCGGCCGGCGCGGTCCGGCTCACCTCGGTCGTCGGCGGGCGCAACCCCGCACATTGCACGGCCGTCGGCAAGCTCCTGCTGGCCCATGTCCTGCCGGACGAGGACGCGGTCCGCGCGTGGGTGGGCGACCGGGCACTGGAGCGCCGCACCGAGCGCTCCATCACCACCTTGGAGGGCCTGCACACCGAGCTGAAGGGCGTTCGCGAGCGGGGTTACGCCGTCGACGATCAGGAGAGCGAGCCAGGCGTCAACTGCCTGGCGGTTCCGGCGTACCTGACCTCTCCCACGACGCCCAGCGGTGCGATCAGCGTCAGCGGCCTGGCCTACCGGACCCCGTTGCGGACGCTCATCGACGACGTGGCCGCCATCCGTGCCATCGTCACGGGGAAGAAACCCACGTGAAGTTCACCTCGGCCCCGGCCTCGGCGCGCCCGGCCGCACCAGATCCTGTGCATCGGCCTGGACTCCAGCGACCACGCCGCCGAGACCGGCCAGGCCGTCCCGGCCGAGCCGATCCTGTTCACCAAGTCGCCCAACACGCTCATCGGCCCGTACGACGACGTGCGCATCCCGCGCGGCTCGACCACGACCGACCTGGAGGAGGAGCTGGGCATCGTCATCGGCCGCCGCACCTCCTACCTCGGCTCGGTCGAAGAATCGACGGCCTCGGCACCCAGCGCCAGCACGTCGCGGGAGCCCGATAGATGCGTACTGTGATCCTGACGGGCCCTGGTGAGGCTGAGGTCCACGAGGTCGAACCGCCTGTCGCCAGGCCAGGTGAAGTGGTGGTGGACATCGAGCGGGCCGGTGTGTGCGGCACGGACGTCGAGCTGTTCACCGGCGCGATGAGCTACCTGCACACCGGCCGTTCGTGGTACCCGCTCCGTCCCGGCCACGAGTGGTGCGGGCGCGTCAGCTCGGTGAGCGAGGGCGTGAGCCCTTCATGGCTCGGACAGCGAGTCACCGGCGACACCATGCTCGGCTGCGGTCACTGCGACCGCTGCCGGGCCGGCCGCCACCACGTGTGCGCTGAGCTTGCCGAGATCGGCATCAGCCGGGGCCGCCCGGGCGCGCTCGCCGAGCAACTCGCGGTGCCCGCCACGGCCCTGCACCACCTGCCGGACATCGTGGATCCCGCTCTCGGCGCCCTCGTCGAGCCCGGAGGCAACGCTCTGCGGGCCGTCCGCGCCGCGGGGCTGGAGGCGGGCGAGCGGGTTCTGGTCTTGGGCACGGGCACGATCGGCCTCCTCACGGCGCTGTTCGCCCGGGCCGACGGAGCCGAGGTCCACGTGATGGGGCGCGACGACCACGGTCTACACCTAGCCGAGAGCCTCGGCTTCACCGATGCCTGGACCCGGGGGGCACTGCCGTCGCTATCCTGGGATGCCGTCATCGACGCGTCCAATGCGCCCGAGTTGCCCGCTCTCGCGCTCGACCTCGTCGAGCCCGGCCGGCGTGTCGTCTACATCGGCCTGGCCGGTACCCCGTCCGGGATCGACACCCGCGATCTGGCGCTCAAGGACGTCACCGCCGTCGGCATCCTCGGCGGCTCGGCCGGCCTGGCCGGAGCCATCGCCGCCTACGCCGGCGGCTCGGTCGACGCCAGCCCGCTCGTGGCCGCCACGGTCGGCCTCACCGAGACCGCCGGCGTCCTCGCCGGACGCCGGCCGACCGGTGCCGGGCCGGGCCCTAAGATCCACATCGACCCGCGACGATAAGAGAGTATGAACGTGATCGATATGGCGGACCCCGCTCTCCTCGCCGCGGTGGAGACCGCCGTTCCTGGCATCACCAGGGCGCGGGTGAGCGACCGGCTCGGCATGGCCCACGACGCCTCGCACTACCTGCTCACCCCGCAGGCGGTGGTGGTGCCCGAGAGCGCCGAGCAGGTCGGCGCGCTGCTGCGTACCGGTCTTCCCCTCACCTTCCGCTCAGGTGGCACCAGCCTGAGCGGGCAGGGTGTCACCGAGCATCTCCTCGTGGACACCCGTCGCCACTTCCGCGGGATCGAGGTGCTGGACGACGGGCAGCGGGTGCGAGTGCAGCCGGGCGCGGTGCTGCGGCACGCCAACGCCCGCCTCGCCCCGTACGGCCGCAAGCTCGGCCCCGACCCGGCCAGCGAGTCGGCGTGCACGATCGGCGGCGTGGTGGCCAACAACTCCAGCGGCATGACCTGCGGCACGCACGCGAACACGTACCGGACCCTGGAATCGATGACGATCGTGCTGCCCAGCGGCACCGTCCTCGACACCGGCGCCCCCGACGCCGACAAGCGCCTGCGCACGCTCGAACCCGAGCTGGCGCAGGGCCTGGAACGGCTGCGCGACCGCGTGCGGGCCAATCCCGGCTCGGTCCGCCGGATCACCGCCCAGTTCTCGCTCAAGAACACCATGGGGTACGGCCTCAACAGCTTCCTCGACCACGACTCCCCCGCGCAGATCCTCGCCCATCTCGTCATCGGCAGCGAGGGCACGCTCGGCTTCGTCGCCGAGGCGGTCTTCCGCACGGTGCCCGCCCACCGGCTGGCCGCCACCGGCCTGCTCGTCTTCCCCACCCTGAGCCAGGCCATGGCCTCCATGCCTGACCTGGTCGCCGCCGAGCCAGCCGCCGTCGAGCTGCTGGACGCCGAATCCCTGCGCGTGGCCCAGACCGACCCGAAGGCGGACGACGTCCTGCGTACCCTCACCGTCGCCGAGCACGCAGCGCTCCTCGTCGAATGGCAGGAATCGCACTCCGATCATCTGTCCGACCGCGAACGCGCCGCCGACGAGCTGTTCCCCTCGTTGTCGCTGGCGGCGCCCGCCCGTCTCAGCAGGGACTCCGGCGACCGGGCGGCGTTGTGGCACATCCGCAAGGGCCTGTACGCCTCGGTCGCCGGCGCCCGCCCCAGCGGCACCACCGCCCTGCTGGAGGACGTCGCCGTCCCGGTGCCTGCCCTGGCCGAGCTCTGCGACGAGCTGACCGCCCTGTTCGTCCGGCACCGCTACGAGCGCAGCGTCATCTTCGGCCATGCCAAGGACGGCAACCTGCACTTCATGCTCAACGAGCGCTTCGACACCGAACTGGAGCGCTACGCCGCCTTCACCGAGGACATGGTCGAGGCGGTCCTGTCCGGAGGCGGCACGCTCAAGGCCGAGCACGGCACCGGCCGGGTCATGGCGCCGTTCGTGCGCCGCCAGTACGGCGACGAGCTGTACGAGGTGATGCGCGAGATCAAGCGCCTGTGTGACCCGAAGGGCACTCTCAACCCCGGCGTCGTCCTCACCGAGCGCGACGACGCCCACCTGCGCGACCTCAAGGCCGTCGTCACCGTCGAGCCCGAGGTGGACCGCTGCGTGGAGTGCGGCTACTGCGAGCCCGTCTGCCCGAGCCGCGACCTGACCACCACCCCGCGCCAGCGCATCGTGCTGCGCCGCGAGCTGGCCACCGCCGTTTCCGCCGGCGACCATGCCCTCGCCCGCGAGCTGGAATCCGAGTACGCCTACGACGCCGTGGACACCTGCGCCGTGGACGGCATGTGCGCCACCGCCTGCCCTGTCGGCATCAACACCGGCGACCTGACCAAGCGCCTGCGCGCCGAACGCCACGGCCGCCTGGCGCAGCAGGGCTGGAAGACGGCCGCCAAGCACTGGGACGGCGTCACCCGGGCGATGAACCTGGCGCTGGACACCGCCGCCGCCACCCCGCCTGCGCTTCCCGAGGCCGCAAGCCGCGCCGCCCGCGCCCTCACCACCCCGGAAACCGTCCCCCAGTGGGGCCGCGACCTGCCGCGCGGCGGGCTGCGTCGCCGCCCTGCGCCGAATCCCGAGGCCGACGCGGTCTACCTTCCGTCATGCCTGAACACCATGTTCGCCCCCGCCGACGGCGGGCCCGGCGTGATGATCGCGTTCGCGCGACTGGCCAGGCGCGCGGGCGTGCGGCTGCACGTCCCGGAGGGAATCGGTGGGCTGTGCTGCGGTACACCCTGGTCCTCCAAGGGGTACACCGACGGCTACGAGACGATGGGCGACCGCGTGCGCGCCACGCTCCTGGAAGCCACTGACGGTGGCCGCATCCCGGTCATCTGCGACGCCGCCTCCTGCACCGAGGGCTTCCATCGCCTCGCGGAGGCGCTGCCCGTCCAGGTGCTCGACGCCGTCGCCTACACCGCCCAGCACCTCCTGCCCCGCCTCCCCCAGCCC
>NZ_SMKP01000181.1:0-22567 GCF_004349015.1 Nonomuraea diastatica | reverse complement strand
GGCTGAGTGCGAGGGTCGCGAGCGCCAGGAGGATCGGCCGAAGTCTCACGGTTCTTCCTTGGGGGTGTGCGTGCCGTACGCCCTGCGCCGGGGGGTGGGAGCGCAAGCCGTACGGCACGGCCCGTGGGGAGGTGGCACGGGCATTGGGGGTGTCAGCGCGAACCGGTGGTGTACATCTTTTAGTAAACTTTCCTAAGTATTCGCGGTGATCGTAACCTTGACACCAGAGCCTTACAAGACCCAAACACGACTCCGCCACACGAGACCCGCTCCGCGGCCACAACCGCGGCCCGGTGGAGGATCTTCATCCGCGAGGCGTCGTCTTCGCCGCGTTCGGCGCGAAGCTCGCCCCGCGTCACTCGGATGAAAGCCGGGTTCAATCCCAAGCTGATTCCGTATGGAACGGCGGGAACGTGCCGAAGGAGGCAGTCGCATCATCCGCCCTCGGGTACGGTAGGCCACCGGCGTGCTTCCCGGGACGGCGCTGATGACGCTCTGGCTACAACGAGCGGTCCATCTGGAGAGCCTGGTCCTGTGAGGCCCGGGTAGTCGCTGATCGTCGGCCTATCTGCGGAGCAGCCTTGAATCACCCTCAGGTCACCCTTCCGCGCCTCACGGCGCTCGCCCGGCAGGCGGCACCCAAGCTGCTCGAAAGCGTGGTGGCGCCGCTGGTGGTGTTCTACCTGGCCATGGTCGTCCTCGGGTTCCAGTGGGCGCTCGTCATGACCGTCGCCTGGGTCTATTTCGGGGTGGCGTGGCGGCTGGTCAGGCGGGTCAAGGTGCCCGCCACCATGTGTCTGGCGGCGTTCGCGATCACCATCCGCGCGATCGTGGCCTTCTGGACCGGCACCTGGATGTGGTTCTTCATCCAGCCGGAGATGGGCACCATCTGCATCAGCATGGTCTTCCTCGCATCCGTGCGCCTGAACAGGCCGCTCGTGCAGAAGCTCACGCTCGACTACATCCACCTGCCCTCGGCGGTGCTCAAGCACGAGCGGGTGCGCAGGTTCTTCGCCAGGATCACGCTGCTGTGGGCGTTCGTGTTGCTGATGAACTCGACGGTGAGCATCTTCCTGGCCGTCTACGAATATCTTGCGGGTTCGCTCGGCTCGTACATGGTGCTGCGGACATCAGCGGTGGCCGTGATAAGCGGCCTGGCGATCACCATCTCGATCGTCGCTTTCAAGCGGCTCCTCAAGCGCCTGCACGTCGCCCACGCTTGACCGTTCGGCCAGCACGTACGCCCCGCTCAGCCCCATGACCAGCCCGGTCAGCATGCCGAACAGCTCCACGAGGTCGGCCGCTCCCGCGCCCCCGGCGACGAGCGGCCCTCCCGC
Source organism: Nonomuraea diastatica (assembly GCF_004349015.1). NCBI lineage: Bacteria > Bacillati > Actinomycetota > Actinomycetes > Streptosporangiales > Streptosporangiaceae > Nonomuraea > Nonomuraea diastatica. The sequence continues at coordinate 21,230 of NZ_SMKP01000181.1, read as the reverse complement.
GGACCTGACGATCATCACGTAGAGGCCCCAGCCGAACAACGAGCCGGAGCCGAGCCAGACCGGCACGAGCAGCCGCCAGAACGGGCCGTTCCCGCGCCGCCGGACGACGGCCACGAACGCGACGGCCCCGGCGATGGCGAGCAGCGCCTTGAACCCGTCCTGGACGGCCGCCACGGCGGGCGCGCCGAACGTCCACGACAGGCGCACCCCGGCGACCACCGTGGTGACCAGCAGAGCTCCCCAGGCCACGACCGTCTGGAACGACGCGGCAGGGCCGGTGAAGGCGTGTCCGAGCCGGGTGGTGAAGGCCCAGGACCACCGGTCGCGGGCGTAGAGGGCGAAAACCGTCATCAGGCCGATGCCCTGCCCGACGAAACCGCCGTAGACCATCATGTAGACCCACGGCTCGATGGGCCCGCCGCTGAACACCGCCATCCCGCCGGACGCCACCATGATCGGCGCCGTGACGATCACCACCGACAACAGGCCCGTGCCCACCCACAGCGGCAGCAGCACGAGCCATGCCGGCAGCCGCAGGCCCCAGCGCGTGGAGAAGGCCACCGCCAGCAGCAGCCCGACGGCGTCCATGCCGAAGGTCATGGCGTTGAGCCCGACCATCGCCGAGTCGTTCATCAGGTCGGGGTCGGTGACCCCGACGGAGCTTCCAGTCAGCCAGAGAATCTTCAGCGTGAGGTACGGGATCATGGTGGCGACCGTCACGATCGCCGCGGTGACACGGCCTATCGCCGGTCTCTGTTCAGTCATGGACCGAGCGTCGCGCGCCGGGCCGTTCCTTCCCTCCCGAGCGCCGGGGATCCTCCTCCCCCGCGCGGGGGAGGGTCACGGCCAGCTCGAAGCCGCTGCCCTCGCTCACGCGCTCGGTCATCGGGCCCGCGGTGAGAGTGCCGCCGGCCAGCCGTACGCGCTCGCGCAGGCCCGCCAGCCCGAGACCGCCGGACTGCGCGGTGGGCCGGGAGCGCGGCGGCCCGTTGCGTACGGCGACGCGCTCCGGCGAGACCTCGACCTGGACGGCCGCCCCCGGCGCGTGCTTGGCGGCGTTCGTGATCCCCTCCTGGACCACCGCGCGTGCCAGGCCGGGCACCGGCCCGGGGGTCATGTCGAGGGCGACCGTCATGCCGGAATCCCTGGCGCGGCGCACGAGCTCGGCCACGTCCTCGTCCGCGGGGGTCAAAGGCGGCGCGTCGGCCTCCTCGCGCAGCAGCCCGATGATCTGGCGCAGCCGCTCGGTGGCGTCCGCGGCGGCGACCCGCAGCTCGCCCGCGGCCTTGACCTCGGCGGCGCCCACCCCGGGAGCCAGCTCGAGCCCGGCCGCCCTGACCGCGATCAGCGCCAGGTCGTGGCCGAGCGAGTCGTGCATGTCGCGGGCGATCCTGGCCCGCTCGCGCAGCCTGGCCTGGGCCTCGGCCGACAGCCTGGCCGCCCGCCGCTGCTGGAGCAGCCTCCTCCTGAGCAGCCCGAGCAGGTAGGGCACCAGGTAGGTGCCGATGAGCGCGGTGGTCATGGAGACCCACAGGGCCAGGTCACCGCCCTCCGCCAGGACCACACCCACGCCCACGATCGTGACCAGGAAGAACGCCGCCGACGCGGGCCACGCCCTGGTCGTGCGCCGCCCGGTGAGGTAGGCGTACCACATGATGAAGGGCGACGTGGCCAGCAGCGGGAGGATCTTCACGTTGCGCCGGGGCAGCAGCCAGCTCAGGTCCACGGTCGCGAATCCCTCGGTGAACTGCCACGGCCCGAGCGGCAGCAGCAGCACCAGGGCGGCCAGTGGCCAGCGCCGGCCGACCAGCACGGCCGCGGCGGCGAGCACGACCCTGGGCACGGTGATCATGGTGAATCCCGCAGGGTCCACGAACGGGTCGGGCCCCATCGCCGACACGAAGACGCTGAGAACGGCCCAGAGCAGCAGGTCGTAGACCAGCTTGCGGCGGGTCTCCCGGCGGAGCAGGCGCAGGTGCTTCACGGCGTCGACGTTATCCGGCGTGCGCCGGCCGGCGCCCTCCCCGGACGGCGGGTGGCGACCCTGACGAAAGTCAGGGTGGGGCGCGGGTCACCGTCGAGGTAGAGCTAACCCCACCGTGAAAGCGCCTATCTGCACTGGTGCCCGAGCAGGTCGATCCGGGTTTGATCGATGGTGTCATCCGGAGGTCGCGCAGCGACCCTGACGAAAGTAGGGGGCTGTGCGTGCCGATCGTCCGATGTGCCGTCACCTGCGGAGTTTCTACCTTCAGGGGTACAGGCCCTGACCCGTATCGGGGATGGGTCCGCGTTCGACCCGGGGCATCCCCGATGTTCCCCACGGTCCAGCGCCGACACGCTAGGTGAGTGCCCTGACGATCGGAGCCCCTGTTATGTCTCACGCCATTCTCGACCTGGTGCAACAGGCCATGGCGTCACCGTGGTTGTACGCCGTGCTCTTCGGCCTGGCGTTGCTCGACGGATTCTTCCCCATCGTGCCCGCCGAGACGGCGGTGATCACCGCCGGGGTGTTCGCAGCGTCCGGCGAGACGAACCTGGCACTGGTGATCGTCGTCGCGGCTCTGGGCGCTTTCGCAGGCGACCACATCTCCTACCTGATCGGCAACAAGTCAGGCGGTCGGCTGCGGAACAAGAAGGCGTTCGTCTGGGCGCGCGGCGCCCTGGAGGAGCGGGGCGGGCTCGTGCTCGTCGTGGCCAGGTACATCCCCGGCGGGCGCACCGCGACCACGCTGACCATGGGCGCGGTCCGGCACCCGCTGCGCTCGTTCACGTTCTTCGACGTGATCGCGGCGAGCTCGTGGGCGGTGTACTCCGGGCTGATCGGCTTCTTCGGCGGGATGGCGTTCGAGAACGACCCCATCAAGGGCCTGCTGCTCGGGCTCGGCATCGCGGTGTCCATCACCGCGGTCGTCGAGATCGTGCGGTGGATCAGGAAGCGCCGCGCCATCCAGCCTTCCTCTGAACGTCTCCCCACGGACACATCCGTTTGACCCTGTCCGGCGACCATCCGTCTGAAAGGAGTGCGCATGACTGTGCTGGCCGCGGTAATAGCCCTGGTCGGTTCGCTGTTCTTCGCGCTCGGAGCCGCCCTCCAGCAGTTCGAGGCGGTCGGCACCGCCAAGCCCGGGCTGCTCGCGCTGCTGCGCAGGCCGCGCTGGCTGATCGGCGGCGTCTCCATTCTCGCGGGTGGTGGCCTGCACATCGTCGCGCTCGGGCTGGGCCCCCTGACCATCGTCCAGCCGATGGGTGTGGCCAGCCTGCTGTTCGCCCTCCCCATCGCCGCCACGCTGCACGGCCGCAGGCCGTCGCGCAAGGAACTGACGGCGGCCGGCGTGGTGGCGGCCGGGCTGATCGGCCTGGTCCTGCTCGTCCCCGAGTCGCACGGCCCCACCTACCTCAGCCCCAACGGCGTGCTCACCCTCCTGGGCGTGGCCGGGGTCGCCGCGGTCCTGTTGTGGGCCGGTTCGAGGGCGGCCTCGCCCGCGGGCCGGGCGGCGCTGCTGGCGACCAGCTCGGGCGTCCTGTACGGCGCCACCGCCACGCTCGTGCGCGTGCTGGTGGACGGCACGTGGAACTGGTGGTACCTGCTGGCGCTGCCGATCCCCGCCCTGCTGGCGCTGATGATGCTCCAGCGCGCCTACGCCGTCGGGCACTTCGGCGTCTCGTTCGCCTCGCTGCAGATCGCCGACCCGCTGACCGCGGTGGCCTTCGGCGCGCTGCTGCTCGGCGAGCCGCTGCCGACCGGAGTCCTCCCGGTCGCGGCCGCCGCGCTCACCGCCGCCGGCACCGTCGCCCTGGCACGGACCAGCCCGCTGGAGGCGCACCGCGACCTTGCCTGATCTGTTCCGTCCGTTTCACCGGCCCTCCCCTGGCCTTTCATCATTGGAGTCACCGTCATGGCCATGCCCCTGCACAGCGTCACCGAGCCACCAGCCCTCGCCCCGGCCGCCGAACGCCCCCGCCGGATCCTGATCTCGAGCGACACCTACCCGCCCGACGTCAACGGCGCCGCCTACTTCACCCACCGCCTCGCCACCGGCCTGGCCGCGCGCGGCAACGAGGTGCACGTGGTCTGCCAGTCCGAGGTGGGCCCGGCCAGCGCCGACGTGGAGGACGGCGTGGTGGTCCACCGGCTGCGCTCCGCGCCGCTGCTGGTCCACCCCACGATGCGGGTCACCGTGCCGACCAGGCTCGACCGCCTGATCGCCTCGATCGCCCCCGACGTGCTGCACACGCAGGGCCACTTCGTGGTGGGCCGGGCCGCCATCGCCGCCGCCCGCCGCGCGGGCGTGCCCGTGGTGGCCACCAACCACTTCATGCCCGACAACCTCTTCCAGTTCGGCCACATCCCCGAGCGGCTGCGGACCAAGGCCGGCCGGCTGGCCTGGCGCGACTTCAGCCGGATCTTCAACCGCGCCGACCACATCACCACGCCCACCCCGCTGGCCGCCAAGCTCCTGTCCGAGCAGGGCTTCGACCGCGAGGTGGAGCCGGTCTCGTGCGGGATCGACCTGACCAGGTTCCGCCCGCACGCCGAGCCCAAGGCGTGGGCGCGCAAGATGTTCGACCTGCCCGACCGGCCCACCGTCATGTTCGTCGGCCGCCTGGACGAGGAGAAGCGCATCGACGAGATCGTACGCGCGCTGCCGATCGTGCTGAACGACACCGACGCGCAGGTGGTGCTGGTCGGCCGGGGCAACCAGCGGATGGAGCTGGAGCGGCTGGCCAAGCGCATCGGCGTGGGCGAGCGGGTGTTCTTCCTCGGCTTCGTGCCCGACGAGATCATGCCCCAGGCGTACGCGTCCGCCGACGTGTTCGCCATGCCGGGCATCGCCGAGCTGCAGAGCATCGCCACGCTGGAGGCCATGGCCACCGGACTGCCCGTTGTGGCCGCCGACGCGATGGCACTGCCGCACCTGGTGGACGGCAACGGCTACCTGTTCCAGCCGGGTGACGTGGCCACGCTGGCCAGGCACCTGACGGACATCCTCACCGACGACGGCCTGCGCGCCGGGCTCGGCAAGGCCAGCCGCGAGCTGGCGCTCATCCACGACGACCAGTCGTCGCTGGCCCGGTTCGAAACGATCTATGACGAGGTGGCGCGATGATCCGAAAGCGGACCGTGTGGGGCACCGTCATCGGCACGATGGTGTCCTTCTGCGCCCTCGCCTACGCGCAGTTCGCCCTGCCCGAGCAACCGCTGCTCAGCGACTACGCGCTGGTCTCCGGCGGGCTGCCGCCCGTGCTGATCGGGATGCTGGCGCTCGCGGGGGCGTGCCTGAGTCTCGCGTACGGGCTGGCGTCCATGGAGCCAGTGCGCACCGCGGCCGCCCGTGTCCTGCTGCTGGCCGGGGCGGCGGGACTGATGCTGAGCGCGATCTTCCCCACCGACCCGGGGTCGTCGCAGATCGGCACGCTCTCCGGGGAGATCCACCGCTGGGCGGCGGCCGTGTTCTTCACCTCGCTGCCGGTCGCCGGCTGGAGCCTGGCCAGGGGCCGCGCGGCGGCGCCCGGGTGGAACGCGGTCAAGGCCATGAGCGTGACCTCCGCGCTGTCCCTGGCGTTCTACCTGGCGGCGCACCCGGCCTCCATCACCTCGCCGCTGATCAACGGCGCCACCTACTACGGGCTGCTGGAGCGGGGACTGGTGGTGGCCGAGATGCTGCTCATCGTGGTGATGGCGCTGGCCTTCGCCGGAAGGCGGACCGCCGCTCAGACCACGGAGCCCGCGAGGCCCGCCGAGGCCGGGCCGCCGGAGCGCCAGGAGCGGCTGGCCGCCTGACGGCATGCTTCGAGCGCCGGCGAAACGATCCCGCTCTAGCGTGGCGTCATGCTCATCACCCGTCATGCCGAGGCCCGTGCCGTGCTCGACGACGCCGCGTACGTGCCGCTTCCCGTACGCCAGGACGGCGCGGAGGGGACGCTCGCCTGGCTGCGCGCCCGGGTGTCGCGGTTCAGCACCGGCGAGATCCACGCCGGGCGACGCCGCGTCCTGGTCGAGCTGCTGGCCGGGCTGGAGCCCGCCGAGCTGAGGCGGGCGGCCGCGGCCATGACCGCGGAGCGGGACGGCGACTGGCGGGGCGTGCCCACGGCCGTGCTCGCGTCCGCGCTCGGCGTCGAGGACACCGACGCTGTGCCCGCGGATGTGCCCGCGGATGTGCCCGCGGATGTGCCCGCCGCGGCGTCCGGCTACCTGTCCGGCGAGGAGACTCCGCAGGCCGACGCCGCCGTCGCGCGGTTGCTCACGCTGGCCGGCGTTCCGGTGATCACCCTGCTGCTGCAGGGCCACGCCGCCACAGAGGCGCTGATCGAGACCGCGCTCCGGCACGCCGAGCCCGGCGACGACCCCGAGGCGCTGCTGGACGAGACCCTCAGGCAGGACCCGCCGCTCAGGGCCACCCGCCGGCTCGACACGAGGACCGGTGAGACGGTGACGATCGACCTGGTGGCCGCCAACCGCGACCCCGACGTGTTCGCCGACCCCGGGCGGTTCGACCCCACCCGCGGCCCGAGCCCGCACCTGACCTTCGGCTCCGGCGTCCGCCCCTGCCCCGCGCCCGGCCATGCCCTCGCGCTCGCCGCCGGTGTGCTCGACGCGCTGCTCTCGGCATCCCCGCCGCCGCGCCCGCGATAATCGGGGTATGCGCTTCCAGATCCTCGGGCCCACCATCGTGCTGGGCGAGGACGGCGAGCAGGTCGCCCTCGGTGGTCCCCGCGTGCGCGCCCTGCTGACCCTGCTCGCCCTGCACGCCGGCCGCATCGTCGGGGCGGAGCAGCTCGTGGCCGGCATGTACGGCCCCCGGCCTCCTGAGGGCGAGGCCAACGCGCTGCAGTCGCAGGTGTCCCGGCTGCGCAGGGCGCTGGGCCGGCATCGGGTGGAGTTCCACCCGGCCGGATACCGGCTGGTCGCCGATCCGCAGGACGTCGACGCGTGCAGGTTCGAGTTGCTGGCGCGGGCGGGCGGGCAGGCCCTGGCTGGCGGCGACCCTGAGCAGGCGGCGGCGCTGCTGCGTGAGGCGCTGGACCTGTGGCGTGGCGCCCCGCTCGCCGACGCCCCGCACGCGGTGGCCGCCGCGACGGCGCTGGAGGAGCTGCGTCTGTCGGCCACGGAAGACCGGGTGCAGGCCGACCTCGACCTGGGCAGGCACCGCGAGCTGGTCGCCGAGCTGAGCCGGCTCGCCGCCGCCCACCCGCTGCGCGAGCGGCTGCGGGCCCAGCTCATGCGCGCGCTCTACGGCAGCGGCCGCCAGGCGGAGGCGCTGACCATCTACGACGAGGCCAGGAAGCTGCTGGACGATGAGCTGGGCGTCGAGCCGGGAGCCGAGCTGGCCGCCGCGCATCTGGCCGTGCTCAGGGCCGACCCGGCGCTCGGCGCCTCGGCCGCCCCCGCGACCGGGCAGAGGTCGCGGCAGGGGCTGCGCGCCCAGCTCACCAGCTTCGTCGGCCGCGCCGACGAGCTCCAGCAGGTGGCGGCGAGACTGCGGGAGCACCGGCTCGTCACGCTGATCGGGCCGGGCGGCGCGGGCAAGACGCGCCTCGCAATCGAGGTGGCCGGCCAGGAGGGGGGCGACGTGTGCTTCGTGCCGCTCGCGCTGGTCTCCGACGGGGCCGACGTTCCGGCGGCCGTCCTGGCCGCGCTCGACATCCGCGACGCCGTGACGCACGCCTCCGACCGGCCCGCCGTGGAGCCGGCCACCAGGCTCGTCACCGCGCTGGCCGGCCGCAGGCTGCTGCTGGTCCTCGACAACTGCGAGCACCTCATCGCGGCCACCGCCGAGCTGACGGACCTGCTGCTGGCCTCCTCCCCCTGGCTGCGGGTGCTGGCGACCGGGCGGGAGGCGCTCGGCATCACCGGCGAGTCGATCCTGCCGGTGGCGCCGCTGCGGTTGCCTCCGCCGGAGTCGGGCGACCCGCTCAGCTATCCCGCCGTCCGGCTGTTCGCCGACCGCGCCGCCGCCGTGGCGCCCGGCTTCGCCATCGACGCGGGCAACGCCGCCCAGGTGGCGAGCATCTGCCGGGCGCTCGACGGGTTGCCGCTGGCCATCGAGCTGGCCGCAGCGCGGCTGCGTACGCTCCCGCTGGACGACATCGCGGCGCGGCTCGACGACCGGTTCCGGTTGCTGACCCGGGGCAGCCGTACGGCGCTGCCCCGGCACCAGACGCTGCGCGCGGTCGTCGCGTGGAGCTGGGACCTGCTCGACGAGAACGAGCAGCGGCTGGCCAGGAGGCTGACCGTGTTCGTGGGCGGCGCGCGGCCCGAGGCGGCCGAGCAGGTGTGCGGGCTGCCGGAGGAGGTGCTGTTCTCGCTGGCGGAGAAGTCGCTGGTGCATGTGGTGGACGGGCGCTACCGCATGCTCGACACGATCCGGGCGTTCTGCGCCGAGAGGCTGGCCGAGTCCGGCGAGGTCGAGGCGATCCGGGACGCGCACGCCGGCTACTACCTCGACCTGGTCGTGGAGGCCGACCCGTGGCTGCGCACGAGCGAGCAGCTGGAGTGGCTGGCCCGGCTCGACGAGGAGAGCGACGACGTCAACGCGGCCGTGCGCTGGGCCACCGAGGCCGGGCGGCTGGAGCTCGCGTTGCGGCTGCTGGCCTACAGCGCCTGCTACTGGTGGATGCGCGGGCACCGCATCACCAGCGCGGGCCTGGCCGCCGGGCTGCTGGCCGCGCTCGGCTCGCGACGCCCGCCCGACCTGGACGAGGAGTACGTCATGTGCGTGCTCGTCACGGCCTGGGCGGGAGGCGGCGACGACGAGCTGCGCGAGCGGCTGGCCGAGGTGCGCTGGTTGGTGAGCTGGGATCACCTGCCGGTGCGGGTCGAGTTCATGATGATGTTGTTGTCGATGTTCACCGGGCCGCCGGGTGACCTCCAGGAGGCCTATGACGAGATCGTGCGGATCGTGGACGGGCTCCCGCCCTGGCAGGCGGCGTTGTCCAACGGCGGGGCGGCGTTCGTGTTGCAGGCCCTCGGCAGGCCCGAGGAGTCGCTGGCCCGTTTCGAGATGAGCCTGGCCGCGTTCAAGGCCATCGGCGAGCGCTGGGGCACGACGCTCGTGCTGTCGGGGCTCTGCGAGCTCCACCACGAGCGGGGCGACTACGACACCGCCTACGCGCTGGCCGACGAGGCGCTGACGGTGGCGCGAGAGCTGGGCGCCACGACCGAGATCGCCGAATGCCTGTGCCGCCGCGGCGACGCGCTGATCTGCATGGACACCATGGACGCCGCGCAGGCCGACTACGTGCTCGCGGCCGAGATGTCGCGCAGGACCGGCTCCATGGACACCCTCGCGTGGGCCCACCTGGGCCTCGGCGAGGTGGCGCTGCGGCGCGGCGACCTCGACGAGGCCCAGGCGCTGCTCACCCAGGCGCGAGCCGAATGCCCCGACGACTGGTACAGCACCGAGGACACCCGCACCCGCATCGCGGCCGGGCTGGCCGAGCTCAGCCGGTTGGTCAGCGAGCGGTAGGCCGGCCGTCAGCCGCTCCCCCGACGGTGGGCGGCATGGCGAACAAATGGGCTGCGCTGGCGATCGCCTGCCTGGCCACACTCCTGCTCTCCCTCGACCTGACCGTCCTGCACCTGGCGCTTCCCCGCCTGGTGGCCGACCTGGGCGCCACGTCCACGCAGGTGCTCTGGATCGGCGACATGTACGGCTTCGCGCTGGCCGGCCTGCTCGTCACCATGGGCAACCTGGGCGACCGCATCGGCCGCAAGCGCCTGCTGCTGATCGGCGCGGCCGCGTTCGGCACCGCCTCCGTGATCACCGCGTACGCGCCCAGCCCCGAGCTGCTGATCGTCGCCAGGGCGCTGCTGGGCGTCGCCGGGGCGACGATCATGCCGTCCACGTTGTCGATCGTCCGTAACGTGTTCACCGAACCCGGCGAGCGGACCGCGGCCATCGGCGTCTGGAGCGGGATGAGCGCCGCGGGCTTCGCGATCGGCCCGGTCGTCGGCGGCGTGCTGCTCGACCACTTCTGGTGGGGCTCGGTGTTCCTGATCAACGTACCGATCATGGTGCTGGTGCTGGTGGGCGGCGCCCTGGTGCTGCCCGAGTCGCGCAACCCGGACGCGGGCCGGCTCGACCTGCCCAGCGTCGTCCTGTCCTTCAGCGGCGTCGTGACGGCCATCTACGCCGTCAAGGAGGCCGCGAACAAGGGGCTCGGCCACGCCGACGTGGCGGCCGCGGGCGTGGCCGGCGTGTTGCTGCTGGCGATCTTCGTGTGGCGGCAGACGCGGCTGGCCGAACCGCTGATCGACGTGCGGCTCTTCCGCAGGAGGGCGTTCAGCGCGTCCATCGCCACGAACCTGCTGGCGATCTTCGCGATGTCGGCGATGATGCTGATGTTCGCGTGGTACCTGCAGCTCGTGCTCGGCTGGTCGCCGCTGCAGGCGGGTCTGGCCCAGCTGCCCGGCGGCCTGGCGGGCGCCGTCGGCGGCGTGCTGGCCGCCAAGCTGATCCACCTCATCGGCCGCAACGGCGTGGTCGCCCTCGGCCTGGCCATGAACGCGGGGTCGTTTCTCTACTACGCCACCCTCGGCACCGAGCTGAACTACCTCACCCTGCTGCCCGTCATGGTGATCGGCGGCATGGGCGTCGGGTTCGCGTTCACGGTGAACAACGACAACGTGCTGGCCACCGCGCCCAAGGAGCGGGCTGGGGCAGCCTCGGCGGTGTCGGAGACGGCCTTCGAGCTGGGCGGGGCGCTCGGCATCGCGATCCTCGGCACGGTGCTGACCGGCGCCTACCGGGCGAACCTGGAGCTGCCCGCCGGGGTGGACGGCGCGGCCGCCGGGGAGTCGATCGCCGGGGCCCTGGCGACCGCCGCGGACCTGCCTCCCGGCCTGGCAGGGCAGGTCGTACGGGCCGCGCAGGAAGCGTTCGTGGCGGGTGTGCACATGACGTCGCTGGTCACGGCGGCGCTGCTGGCCGTGGTGGCAGGGCTGGCTCTGGTAGGGCTGCGCGGGGTGCCGAAGGAGATCCCGGAGGAACTGCTCACCACCCGTGCGTAGGCTCGAACGCCGTCCCATGACCTGGCGAGCGGGGGCCGGAAGGTCAGGGGATGGGGTTGGTGGGGCAGGGACGGGTGTACGTCGGGGAGAGGCGGTCGAGGCGGGCGCCGATCGTACGGGCCACCCGTTCGATGGTCTGGACGCCCGCGCCGTGGCCGGGCTGGTGGTCGGTCTGGACCGACAGCAGCAGGTCGCGGCCGGGGCCCTTGATGCGGCCGTAGCTGGTGACGGCCCACGTGTCGTGGATGAAGGGGCGGGGTGTCCAGCCGTTCTTCAGAGCTACCCGGTCACGGGGGCGGGCCGCGGCGCTGACGCCCCACGCCTGCTCCCGGTGCACCCGGCCCATCAGCTCCAGCAGCAGCCGGCGGTCGGAGGCGCGCAGCCCTTTCCCGCCGTTGATCAGCACGTCCAGCAGGCGGATGCGGTCGGTGGGGCTGGTGGTGGTGCCGCCCCAGTAGATGCCCGGCCCCGGTGTGGTCTCCCGCATCCCCATTCTCCGGTAGAAGGTGCTCATGGCGCCGCCCCCGCCTACGCGCGACCAGAGCGCGTCCGCCGCCTTGTTGTCACTCTCCGTGATCATGCGTTCCGCCAGGTCGCGGTCTCCCGCGCTGAGGCCGCTCGTGTGGCGGCGCTGGAGCAGCGCGGCGACGATGTCCACCTTGGCGCCGCTGGCGGTGATGAGGTCGTGCCGGTGCTCCCCCTGGCCGAGGGTGACCCCGCTGACCAGGTCATGCGCGCTGTACACGATGCGGCCGGGGCGGGTGCGCAGGTAGCGGGAGAGGTCGTGTTCGAGGCGGAGGCGGGCCGCACGTGCGGCTCTTTTGTCAGGAAACCTCATGACGCATCGCGCCACCTTGACCGGCACCTTGGCGGAGGCCCGCACCGCGACGGGCACGGTCGGCGCCCGCTCGGCGCCGCACGCCGCCACGAGTGCCAGGCCCACCCAGGCCGCCCACTTTGGACGCATGCGCAACCCCCGTCGAGTTTGCGGGGGTTACGGGGGTCATGCCCGGCTCGGGGATCTGACCCCCACATACGGCACTTTCCTGGACAGACCTTCAGCACATCCTTGCCGAGCGGTCAGAGATGCGACTCCAGGAAGGCGGCCGTCGCGTCCACGGCCTGGGAGACGTACGGCTCCTGGTCGTAGAGGTCGGTGTGCTGCTTGGCGTCCACCCAGACGAGCTCCTTCGGCTCGTCGAGCCGTTTGTACGCCTCCTCGGCACCCTCCGGCGAGCAGAACCGGTCGACGACCCCGTGCACGATCAGCGCCGGTTTCGGGGACAGGAAGTCGGCCCCCATCATGTTGTCCATCGTGATCAGCTCGCGCACGCTCGCCCTGGTCACCTCGTTCGCCCAGTGGGGCGAGGCGCCGCGCTCGGAGCCGTAGTACGCGTACGGCTCGTCGCCCGGCATCGCGGCCTCGGCCCTCTCCGCGACGGCGGGCATGTACGCGACGGGCCCGCCCTGGTCCTGCCGCTCCAGCACCTCCGTGAACGAGCCCAGCGCGGCCTGGTAGTCCATGCCCGTCCGCATGGTGTACGGGTTGTTGTACGCCCCGGCGATGCCAACAAAAATCCGCACCCGGGGATCGAAAGCAGCAAATTTCAGGGCATATCCGGCACCCAGGCAGATCCCCACCACCCCGACCCGCTCCGGCTCCACCTCCGGCCGCGACCGCAGCATCGACACCGCCGCCCGCAGGTCGTGCAGCTTGCCCTGTGTGTCCTCGTGCCGGCGCGGCTCTCCGCCGGACTCGCCCCAGTTGCGGTGGTCGAAGGAGAGCGTGACGTAGCCCCGCTCTGCCAGCCGGGCCGCGTACAGCCCGGTGACCTGGTCACGCACCCCGGTGAACGGACCCGTGAACACCAGCGCGGGACGCGGCCCCGCTCCGTCCGGCACCCGCAGATCACCGACCAGCGTACGGCCGTCCACGTCGAATTCTGCTCGCATACGCCCAAGTCTGCGCTATGAGTCGAACCCCAGCCCCATCCGGTCGAGCGCGCGCAACCACAGGTTGCGCCTGCCCTGGTGCTGGTCGGCCCGCGCGATCGACCACCGGGTGAACTGGATCACCCCCGACCGCACCGGCTCGGGCGGGAACGGGATCGGCTTCTCCTTCACCATCCGCACCTCGGTGCGCTCGGTGCGCTCGCCCGACAGCAGGTCGAGCATGACGTTCGCGCCGAACCTGGTGGCGCCGACCCCCATGCCGGTGAAACCGGCCGCGTAGGCCAGCCGGCCGCCGTGCGCCTGCCCGTAGAAGGCGCTGAACCGGCTGCAGGTGTCGATCACCCCGCCCCACCGGTGGCTGAACCGCACGTTCGCGAGTTGCGGGAACGTGGCGTAGAAGTGTTGGGCGAGCTTGACGAACGTGGCGTCGCGCTGGTCGTACTCCTGCTTGACCAGGCCGCCGTTGTAGTAGACGGCGTCGTAGCCGCCCCACAGGATGCGGTTGTCGTCGGTCAGCCGGTAGTAGTGGAACTGGTTGCCCGAGTCGCCGACGCCCTGCCGATTGCTCCAGCCCACCTCGGCCAGCTGGGCCGCCGTCAGCGGCTCGGTCATCAGCACGTAGTCGTAGACCGGGACCACGAAGTGCCGCAGCCGCCGCAGCAGCGGCGGGAACACGCCGGTGCCCAGGGCCACGTGGCGCGCGGCGGCCGTGCCGTACGGCGTGCGCAGGGTGATCGTGGTGCCGTCGTCGTGCAGCGAGCGCACCGGGCTGCGCTCGTGGACCCGCACGCCGAGCCGCAGGCACGCGTCCCGCAGCCCCCACGCCAGCCGCGCGGGGTCGACCATGGCGCAACCGCTGCGCTCCCACAGCCCGCCCAGGTAGGTCGGCGAGTCGAGCTCGGCCCGCACCTGATCCCGGTCGAGCGGCACGTAGTCGAGGCCGAGCTCGGAGATCAGTTCGAGGTGCTCGTTCAGCCCGTCGAGCTGCCACGGCTCGGTGGCCACGTGCAACTCGCCGGTGCGCTCGAACGAGCAGTCGATGCGGTAGCGCCACAACGTGCGCTCGATCTCGTCGAGGTTGGCCACGCCCATGCGCTCCAGCCGGTCGATCTCCTCCGGCCACCGTTCCATCCCGTTGGCCAGGCCGTGGGTGAGCGTGGCCATGCAGAACCCGCCGTTGCGGCCGGTGGCCGCCCAGCCGATCCTGCGCCCTTCGAGCAGGACGACGTCCAGCGACGGGTCGCGTTCTTTGGCCATCAGGGCCGTCCACAGGCCGGAGAAGCCGCCGCCGACGACGAGCAGGTCGGCGGTGGTGTGGCCGGTGAGCCGCGGGGCCGGCTCGGGTCTGGCCGGGCTGTCCAGCCAGTACGGCCCGCGCTCCGCGTCAGCCAGCGCCTTCAGCGGATCCACACTCCCACATCCCTACGATTCAGCTGCGCGGTGGAGGCATGGCGATCAGGCGCGCCGCCGGGCCACCACCGCGTTGGCGACGGCGATCAGCACCCCGATGCCGAAGATCAGCGTACCCATGACGTTGACCTGCGGCGGGATGCCGGTCTTCACCGCGCCGACGATCCACAGCGGGAAGGTCACGGTCGAGCCGTTGACGAAGCTGGTCACCACGTAGTCGTCGACCGACAACGCGAACGACAACATCGCGCCCGCCATCACCGCGGGCATGATCGATGGCAGCGTCACCTGCCGGAACGTCCCCCAGGTCGTGGCGCCCAGGTCTCTGGCGGCCTCCTCCAGCGACGGGTCGAGCGTGACGATCCGCGCCCGCACGGTCACCACCACGAAGGACAACGAGAACAACACGTGCGAGACGATGATCGTGTTCGCGTCGCGCGGCACGTTGCCCGAGACGAACAACGACAACAGCGACGCCCCCATGACCAGCTCGGGCGTGGAGATGGCGGCGAAGACCAGGAAGTTCGTGACGCCCTTGCCGCGGAAGCGGTGGCGGCCGAGCGCGAGCCCGAGCATGGTGCCGAGCACGACCGTGATGACGGTGCTGACCAGGGCGATGACCAGGGAGTTGCGCAGCGCCAGGGTCAGGTCGGAGATCTCGAACAGCTCGGCGTACCACCGGAGCGTGAAGCCCTGCCAGCTGGTGTTGGACTTGCTCTGCTTGTCGTTGAACCCGAACAGGATCATCACGGCGATCGGCGCCGACAACCACACGATGACCAGCCACGTGTAGGCGTGCAGCACCCGGTCCCCGAGCCTGCCCCGCTCACCGCTCCTCATCGGGCCGCCGCCTCGAGCACGTTCTCCGTGCCGAGCGCCCTGGCGTAGGCGAAGATCCCCACCAGCAGGACCGCCATCAGCGTGAACGACAGCGCGGCGGCGGTCGGGTAGTTCAGGTTCACCAGGTATTCGGTCTGGATGTTGTTGCCGATCATGGTGTTGCCCGTGCCGCCCAGGATCTGCGCGTTGACCGGGTCGGCCGTGGCCGGCACGAACGTCATGAGCACCCCGGCGAACACCCCGGGCAACGACAGCGGCAGCACCACCCAACGGAAGGCACCCGCCCGCGTCGCGTACAGGTCCTGGGCCGCCTCCACCACCCGCGGGTCCACCCGCTCCAGCGCGACGTAGATGGGCAGGATCATGAACGGCAGGAAGTTGTACGTCAGCCCGCCCACCACGGCGAGCGTCGTCGCGAGCACGTGGAACCCCTCGGGCACCAGCCCCCAGTCCTTCAGCGTGCCGAAGAGCATGCCGTTGTCGGCCAGCAGGAAGTTCCACGAGATCGTACGCAGGACGAACGACACGAAGAACGGCAACAGCAGCAGGAACAGGTACATGGACTTGCGGTTGCCGCCCCTGAAGGCGATCCAGTAGGCCACCGGGTAGCCGATCAGCAACATGGCCACGGTCGCGAGCCCGCCGTACAGCAGCGAGCGGAGCAGCTGGGTGCTGTACCTGCCGAGCGCCTCCCCGTAGGTGGAGAAGCTGAAGGTCATGGCGTAGCCGTCGTAGGCGTTGCCGGTCTGCAGTGACACCGACGCCATCGCGACCATGGGCACGACGAGGAAGATCGCCAGCCACATCCAGCTCGGCAGGGCGAGGAGGTAGGGGGTGAGCCGCCGCATCGTCACGGTCTCCCGGGTCCGGCGGCGCGCGGCAGGTGACGGGTCATCGTGCCTACGCCTGGGTGATCGACTGGAAGATCGGGTTGAACACCTGCTCCTGCTGGGTGGTCAGGGTGGTGTACGTGCGCAGCTTGGCGTAGTCGGCTTCACTCGGGAACATGAGCGGGCTGTCGATCATGGCGTTGAGCGCCTTCTTGTCCTTGCCCTCGGCCTTCTTGGCCCGCTCCCTGAACAGGTCCCGGACGGCCGGGACGGGCGTGACGAACTGGATGAACTCATCCAGTTCGGCGGCCACGGCGGGCTGGTAGAGGTAGTCCATCAACATGAGCGCGTCGAGGGGGTTGGCCGCGCCCTTGGGGATGAGCATGTTGTCGGTCCAGATCGTGCCGCCCTCCTCGGGCACCACGAACGCGACGGGCTCGCCGGCGAGCTGGCGCTGGAAGACGTCGCCCGACCAGGCCATGGTCACCCAGACGTCGCCCTTCGACACGGCATCGATATACCCTTGATCATAATATTTCCGCACTAGTCCGGCATCGCGCTGCGCCTTGAGCTTCTCCCCGGCCTTCTTCCAGTCCGCCTCCGTCGACTTCTCCGGGTCGACGCCCACCGCGAACATGCCGAAGTTGCCGATCTCCTGGGCATCGTTCATCATCCCGATCCGCCCCTTGTACCGGGGATCGAACAACGCCTCGATGCTGGTGATCTCCTCTTTGACATGGTCGGTGTTGTACGCGATCCCGGTCACGCCGGACGCGTACGGGATCGTGAACGTGTTGCCCGGATCGTAGGAGCGCTCCTTGAACTTCTGGCCCGCGTTGGCCTGGAAGTTCGGCAGCCGCGTGTGGTCGAGCGGCACCGCGTAGCCGAGCTGGAGCATGTGCTGGAGCTGGACGCCGTTGGTCATGACGACGATGTCGTAGCCCAGCGACTGCCCGGCGCGCAGCACGGGGTCGGCCTTGCCGAAGAATTCGGCGTTCTCCTGGATGACCTCCTTGTACTCGTACGCGATGCCGGTGTCCTTCTTGAACCGCTCGAGCGGGCCCTTGTCCCCCGGCATGTACTCCGGCCAGTTGGCGAAGACGACCTCGCCGTTCCTGGTCTGCTTCGCCCAGAAGTCCTGGACGGCGTCCGTCTTGGGCGGTGTGACCTTCTGCCCCTGCACGCCGCAGGCGGCGAGGGCGAGCCCGGCGGCCGAGTAACCGGCGAGCCGGAAGACGTCACGTCTGGTGCGGCCTGTCAGGGGTCCGCGCATTGGGGGGTTCATGAGGCGCTGTCAACTTCCCATCACGTACGAGTGCTGCGCCCGCCACGACAGCCAGACGGAGTCTCCCCGCTCCGCCGTCGCCACCGAGTCATGCGCGTTCTGCTGGAAAACGGTGATGTCCGTGCCGTCCGGGAGGCTCACGGAATAGCTGGTGTAAGTGCCCAGGTAGACGACCTCGGCGACGGTCCCGCGCACACCGCTCGCCTCCGGCCCCGGGTCCTCCGCCGCGATGGTGATCTTCTCGGGGCGTACGGTCACCGTCACCTCGCCCTCGTGCCCGGGCACCAGCACCCGGCCGCCGCCGACCTTCAACTCGCCGCCGGTCGCGGTGCCCGTGAGCAGGTTGGAGGTGCCGATGAAGCCCGCGACGAACGCGGTCGCGGGCCGCTCGTAGATGTCGCGCGGCCTGGCGAGCTGCTCGACCAGGCCGTCGTTCATGACGGCGATCCGGTCGCTCATGGTCAGCGCCTCGTTCTGGTCGTGCGTCACGTACACGAACGTGATGCCGACCTCGCGCTGGATGCGCTTGAGCTCGATCTGCATGGCCTGGCGCAGCTTGAGGTCGAGCGCGCCGAGCGGCTCGTCGAGCAGCAGCGCCCGCGGCCGGTTGACCAGGGCCCTGGCCAGCGCCACGCGCTGCTGCTGGCCACCGGACATCTCGCGTGGCCGGCGTTTCTCCCTGCCGGCCAGGTCGACGATCTCCAGCATCTCGCCGACCCGCCGCCTGATCTCCTCCTGCGGCGTCCTGCGCTGTTTCAGGCCGAACGCCACGTTGTCCCAGACGCTCATGTGCGGGAAGAGCGCGTAGGACTGGAAGACCATGTTGACGTCGCGCTTGTTCGGCGGGACGTCCGTGACGTCCTTGCCGTGCAGCTTCACCAGGCCCTTCGTGGGCGCCTCGAAACCGGCGACCATCCTCATGGTCGTGGTCTTGCCGCAGCCGGACGGGCCGAGGAGGGAGAAGAACTCCCCCTCGGAGATGTCCAGCGTCACGCCTTTGACCGCCTGGACGACCTCGCCATGCGAGAGGTACTCCTTGACGACGTCCTCTAGCTCGATTGCCGATAGCCCGGTCATGTCCAGGTTTCGCCCCTGCCGCTATTCGCCGATGTAGTGCATGACGTGCTTGACCCTGGTGTAGTCGTGCAGGCCGAACACCGACAGATCCTTGCCGTATCCGGAATGTTTGAAGCCGCCGTGCGGCATCTCCGAGATGAACGGGATGTGGGTGTTCACCCAGACCGTGCCGAAGTCCAGCCGGTTGGACATCCGCATGGCACGGCCGTGGTCGGAGGTCCAGACCGAGCCGCTCAGGCCATATTTGACGTCGTTGGCCTTGGCCAGCGCGTCGGCCTCGTCGGTGAACGTCTGCACGGTGATCACGGGGCCGAAGACCTCGTTCTGCACGATCTCATCGTCCTGCCTGAGCCCGTCGACGACCGTGGGGGCGAAGAAGTAGCCCTGGTCGCCGACGCGCTTGCCGCCGGTGAGGATCGTGGCGTGCGCGGGGAGCCTGTCGATGAAGCCCTGCACCCTGGCCAGCTGGTTCTCGTTGTTGAGCGGCCCGTACAGCGCGTCCTCGGTGTCCAGGTCGCCGGTCACGGTGCCGGCGGCGGCCTCGCTCAGCGCGGCCACGAACTCGTCGTGCACGCTTTCCTGCACCAGCACCCGGCAGGCGGCGGTGCAGTCCTGGCCGGCGTTGTAGAGGCCGGCCTCGGCGATGCCGGCGGCGGCCGTACGCAGGTCCTTCACGTCCTCGAAGACCACGACCGGCGCCTTGCCCCCGAGCTCCAGGTGGACCCTCTTGAGGTCGTCCGCGGCGCTCTTGGCCACCGACATGCCCGCGCCGACCGAACCGGTGATGGCCACCATCGAGGCGGCCGGATGGCTCACCACGAGGGCGCCCGTCTCGCGGTCGCCGGTGACGACGTTGAAGACGCCGGCGGGCAACACCGAGCCGAGGATCTCGGCGAGCTTGAGCGTGGCGACCGGGGTGGTGTCGGACGGCTTGAGCACGACCGTGTTGCCGGCCGCGAGCGCGGGGGCGATCTTCCAGACCGCCATCATCACCGGATAGTTCCACGGCGTGACCTGGCCGACCACGCCGATCGGCTCGTGCCTGATGACGCTGGTGTGCTCGGCGAGGAACTCACCCGCCGTGGGGCCCTCCAGCGTGCGGGCCGCGCCCGCGAAGAACCGGAAGTGGTCGGCGGCGACCGGGGTCTCGTCCTCGGCCATGCGGGCGCGCGGCTTGCCGGTGTCGCGGCACTCGGCCTCGTTGATCTCGCCGGCCCGCGCCTCGATCGCGTCGGCGACCTTCAGCAGCAGGTTGGCCCGGTCACCCGGGGTGGTCCCGCCCCATGACTCGAACGCGGCGGCCGCGGCGGCGAAGGCCGCGTCGACGTCGTCGGATCCCGAGACCGGGGCCTGAACGTAGGCCTCGCCTGTGCACGGGTCGATGATGTCGGAGAATCGGCCGCTCTTGGCGTCCACGAACTCGCCGTTGACATAGTTCTGCAGTCGGGTCGTCATGCGCCCTCCTTCGTCGGTCGCCAGACCCAGGTGCTCTGTCTATGGATGACCTCGGCAAGCTCGGTCATGAATGACCTCCTCGTGAGGTGGCTGAGATGCCCGCGACTCTTACAGAGCGGTCGCAGCGAAACAAGGGATTTCGTGGTGAATATATCAAATTGCTACGAATTCGCTTGACAGTCACCCGGGAACTGACACCATGTCGCACCAGGACGGCATCCCAGCGGGAACGCCCCCGCCGTGCCGGACCGCTAGGAGGAAGTGCATCCGATGACCACGCCGCCGCGCGTACGCCGCTCCACTTCCCGCTCAGGGCCCGTGGTGCTCGACGACCTGTCCAAGCAGATCATCGAGCAGCTGCAGGCCGACGGGCGCATGCCGTACGCGGCGATCGGGAAGGCGGTCGGGCTGTCGGAGGCCGCGGTACGCCAGCGCGTCCAGCGGTTGCAGGACGCCGGCGTCATGCAGATCGTGGCCGTCACCGACCCTCTCACCCTGGGCTTCCCCCGCCAGGCGATGATCGGCGTCACCTGCGAGGGCGACCTGGAGTCGGTGGCCGACGAGCTGGCGGCGATCGAGGAGATCGACTACGTGGTGCTCACGGCTGGTTCCTTCGACGTGATCGTGGAGGTGGTGTGCGAGGGCGACGGGCACCTGCTGGAGATCCTCAGCAAGATCCGCGCCATCCCCGCCGTCCGCACCACCGAGTCGTTCGTCTATCTCAAACTGCGCAAGCAGACCTACTCCTGGGGCACCCGCTGACCGGATCGGCAGCGGGGCACCCCAGCTTCGGCGGGCTTCCCCTCCAGATCACCCAGAGGTCGTGAGCTGGATCGTCGCGATCTCCCAGGCTTTCATGGGCAGGTGGAGGGTGCCGTCCGTGACCGGCAGTTCGGCGCCGGGGCGGCCGCGCAGGTCCGCGTGCCTGGCCTGGGTGAACGTGCCCTCGACGACCGCCTCCGTGTCGCCGGGGGTGAGGGCGACCACGCGGAGTTCGTGCCGGCCGTCGCGGTCACGCAGCGAGGTCATCGTCACTCCGTTCCCGGTCACCGACAGACCCGCCGCCGGAGCGGGCATGGGGAGGTCCTGCGCGCCTTGGCCCGGCACCGCCAGCAGGTCGTGGCGGAAGGCTTCGGCGTGGGGCACGACCTCTTCCCACGACTCGTGGTACGGCATCAGCGCCAGGCTCACCTTGCGCACCCCCCGCGACTGCGCCGCAGGGGTCGGGAGTTGGGGGCCCGCCGGTTCAGGGCGGAGAGGGTTGCGGTTGCGCGAGAGGTAGCCGACCGAGCGCAGCAGGGTGAGGGCCAGCTCCGCGCCGTCCACCACTTCGTACTCCGTCACGTGCTCCAGCAGCGCCGCCACGCCC
>NZ_SMKP01000180.1:0-22613 GCF_004349015.1 Nonomuraea diastatica | reverse complement strand
GCGTACGCCTGGTCGGGTGTGGTCGTCGGTGGGGAGGGGTCGCGGTGATCGGGGGGTTGTCCGTGGTGATCGCGCTGCTGGCGCAGGTCATGCTGGTCAACCGGCTGCCGCTGCCCGCCGGGGGCGCGCCTGACCTGGTGCTCCTCGCCCTGATCGGGACGGCTCTGTCGCGCGGGTCCGCGTCGGGCGCGATGCTCGGGTTCTTCGCCGGGCTGCTGGTCGACGTCATGCCGCCGACCGCGCACCTGCTCGGCCAGTACGCGTTCGTGCTCGCGCTCGTCGGATACGTCGCAGGGCACGGCGCGGGCGGGCCGGTGACGACCGTCGTGCTGTGCGTGCTGATGGCGCCGCTGCTGGCGGCCGGCGTGGGCGGGCTGATCTCCGATTCCCGGGTGACGATGTCCACGCTGACCGAGCAGGTGCCCGTCACCGTCGTCTACACGCTGCTGGTCTCGCCGATCGTGATCTGGCTGACCACGCGTGCCGGGCGGGCGAGGTTCTCGACATGATCAGGATGCGGGCCCGGCTGCTGGTGCTGCACGTGCTCGTGCTGACGCTGCTCGTCGTGCTGGCCATGCGGCTGTGGCAGGTGCAGGTGGTGCGCGGGCAGGAGTTCGTGACGCGGGCGACGGAGACCCGGACACGCACCGTGATCGTGCCGGCCGTGCGCGGGCAGATCCTGGACTCGTCCGGCCGGCCGCTGGTGCGCAACAAGACGGCGCTGGTCGTGTCCGTGGACCGTACGCGGCTTTCCAGGATGCCCGACGGCGGTGTGAAGGTGTTGCGCAAGCTGTCCGCGGTGCTCGACAGACCGGTGGCGCAACTGCAGCAGCGCATCACGCCGTGCGGGCCCGGGATTGCCAAACCGTGCTGGACGGGGTCGCCGTACCAACCTGTTCCGCTCGACGAGAAGGTCGGCACCCGTGAGGCGCTGCAGATCCTCGAGCGGCAGGAGGAGTTTCCCGGGGTGACGGCGGAGATCCACTCCGTCAGGCAATATCCGGGAGGCAGGGCCGCCGCCCAAATGCTCGGCTACCTCCAGCCGGTCACCGAGGCGGAGCTGGAGGAGCGCGAAGGGCTCAAGGCCAGCTTCTCGGGGGTGGACCTCGTCGGGCGCGACGGGCTCGAATACGTCTACGACGAGGCGCTGCGCGGCAAGGCGGGGCTGCGCAGGGTGCAGGTTGACCGGATGGGCAAGGCGCTCGGCGTCGAGGAGCAGACCACCCCCATTCCGGGTGACCACCTGGTCACCAGCATCGACTCGCGCGTCCAGAACGTGGTGGAGACGGCACTCGCGCGGGCCATGAAGTCGGCGCCGGCAGCCGATGGCGGGGCCGGGGTGGTGCTCGACGCCCGCACCGGGCGGGTCGTGGCGCTGGCCAGCGCCCCCGGCTACGATCCGGCGATCTGGGCGGGCGGGATCTCAGCCCGCGGATACCAGTGGCTGATGTCGGAGAAGTCCGGCAAGCCGCTCGTGTCGCGGGCGATCAACGGGCAGTTCGCGCCGGGTTCGACGTTCAAGGTCTCGTCGGTGACCTCCATGCTGCGGGCCGGCTACCCGCTCAACGGCAAATACGGCTGCCCCGGGTCCGTCATGGTGGGCGGACGGGCGTTCAACAACTTCCGCGGCATCCCCCTGGGCACACTCGACCTGCACATGGCGCTGGTCAAATCATGCGACACGATCTTCTACCAGGCCGCGTTCGAGCAGTACATGAAAGACGGTGGCCGCAACCCGAAGAAGACGCCGAAAGAGGTGTTCGCCAACGTGGCGAGGGCCTTCGGCTTCGGCCGGCCGACGGGAATCGACCTGCCGGGCGAGTCGTCGGGGCGCATCCCCGACCGGGCCTGGAAGAAGGACCTGTGGAACCACACCAGCGCGGTCAACTGCGAGCGGTCCCGTAAGGGCTACCCGGAGGTCAAGGACCGTGCGCGGGCGGAGTTCCTGAAGCGTCTCGCGCTGGAGAACTGCACCGAGGGGTTCCTGCTGCGGCCGGGTGACGCGGCCAACTTCTCCATCGGCCAGGGCGACGTGCTGGTGACGCCGCTCCAACTGGCCAGGGCGTACATGGCGCTGGTGACCGACGGAAAGGTGCGCAGCCCGCGCATCGGGTGGGCCCAGGTCAGACCCGACGGCAAGGTGGTCAAGACCATCGACGTGCCGGTGGTGGGCAAGCTGCCGCTCAGCGAGAAGGAGCGTCGCTACATCAAGAACGCGCTCAGTCAGGTGCCCTCCGACGGCACCGCCGCGGGTGCCTTCGCCGGGTTCCCGATGAACAAGGTGCGCATCGGCGGCAAAACCGGAACCGCCGAGGTCTGGGGCAAGAAGGACACCGCGTGGTTCGCCTCGTTCGCGCCCACCCAGAACCCTCAATACGTCGTGGTCGTCATGATCTCTCAGGGTGGGATGGGCGGCTCGGCGGCGGCGCCGGCCGCGCGCGAGATCTACGAAGGCATCTACGGCATCAAGCGACCCCCGGCGGTGCCCGGCGGGCGGTTGACGACGCGGCTGCCGACGTTCGCGCCTGACGGAACGGTGGCACGAGGATGACGGGCCGCACGGCCGCCGTCCGGCGTCCCTCGCTGCTGCAGCGGGTGGCCGGCGAGGACTCGGCCGTGCGGCGCTTCGACGGGCTCATGCTGGTCGCGGTGGCCGGGTTGTGCGTGATCGGCACACTGCTGGTGTGGTCGTCCACCCGCACCTGGGCGCCGGGTGCGACGGGATTGGTCAAGAAACACCTGCTCAACCAGGCACTGGGCGTGGTGCTGTGCGGCATCGTGGCCTCGGTCGACCATCGGGCGATGCGAGCGTACGCGCCGCTGGTGTTCCTGATGTCCCTGGTGGGGCTGGGCCTGGTGATCACCCCGCTGGGCGCGACGATCAACGGCTCGCACTCGTGGATCCTGCTCGGCGGCGGGTTCGCGGTGCAGCCGTCGGAGTTCGCCAAGGTGGGCCTGCTGCTGATCACGGCGATGTTGCTGGCGCAGCCGGCGGAGGGCTCCGACCGGCCGCGCGGGTTCGACGTCGTGCTGGCGCTGCTCGCCGCGGCGCTCACGATCGGGCTGGTGATGCTCCAGCCCGACCTCGGCACGGCGATGGTGCTGGCGGTGATCGCGGCGTCCGCGCTGATCATCGCGGGGGTGCGGAAACGGTGGATCGCGGCGCTGACGATGGTGGCGGGCGCCGGCGTGTTCGCGGTGTTCTATTTCCAGTTGCTGGAGCCGTACCAGGTGGCGCGGTTCACCGCGTTCGTCGATCCCAGCGTGGATCCGCGAGGGGTGGGCTACAACAGCACGCAGTCGCTGATCGCGATCGGCTCGGGGCAACTGCTGGGCAAGGGGCTGCTGGGCGGCGGACAGACGACCGGGCGGTTCGTGCCCGAGCAGCACACCGACTTCATCTTCACGGTGGCGGGGGAGGAGTTCGGCTTTCTCGGGTCGGTCACCGTGGTGCTGCTGCTCGGCGTGGTGCTGCTGCGCGGGCTGAAGATCGCCAGGCAGTGCGAGGACCGGTTCGGGACGCTGGTCGCGGGGACGATCGTGTGCTGGTTCGCGTTCCAGATGTTCATCAACGTGGGGATGACGATCGGGATCATGCCGATCACCGGGCTGCCGCTGCCGTTCGTGTCGTACGGCGGCACGGCCACGTTCGCCAATCTCATCGCGGTCGGGTTGCTGCAGGCCATCAGGGTGCGCGGTCATTCGTTCACCTGAAGGCCCCTGGCGGGTCAGCGCACTCGGTCCCGGACCCGTCACCCTCTGAACGCCGCTACCCTTGACGGTATGCCTGTCGAGTCGATTTTCCACCGCCTGGAAGCGTTGCTGCCGAAGGTGCAGAAGCCGATCCAGTATGTCGGGGGCGAGCTCAACTCGACCGTCAAGGACTGGGACTCCGCCGATGTGCGGTGGGCGTTGATGTATCCCGACGCCTACGAGGTGGGCCTGCCCAACCAGGGTGTGGCGATCCTCTACGAGATCCTCAACGAGCTGCCGGGCACGCTGGCCGAGCGCACCTACGCGGTCTGGCCCGACCTCGAGGCGCTCATGCGCGCCGAGGGCATCCCGCAGTTCACCGTCGACGCGCACCGGCCGGTGCGCGCCTTCGACGTGCTCGGGGTGTCGTTCTCGACCGAGCTCGGCTACACCAACATGCTGACCGCGCTCGACCTGGCCGGCATCCCGCTGACGGCGGCCGACAGGGGCGACGACGACCCGATCGTGCTCGCGGGGGGCCACGCGGCCTTCAACCCGGAGCCGATCGCCGACTTCCTCGACGCGGCCGTGCTCGGCGACGGGGAGCAGATCTCCATCGCCATCTCCGAGGTCGTCCGCGAGTGGAAGACGGAGGGCCGTCCCGGCGGCCGTGACGAGCTGCTGATGCGGCTCGCCGAGTCGGGTGGTGTCTACGTGCCGAAGTTCTACGACGTCGACTACCACCCTGACGGCCGCATCAAGCGGGTCGCGCCCAACAGGGCCGACGTGCCGTGGCGGGTGCACAAGCACACCGTGATGGACCTCGACGAGTGGCCCTATCCGAAGAAGCCGCTGGTTCCGCTGGCGGAGACGGTGCACGAGCGGTTCAGCGTGGAGATCTTCCGCGGCTGCACGCGCGGTTGCCGGTTCTGCCAGGCAGGCATGATCACCCGGCCGGTGCGGGAGCGTTCGATCACCACGATCGGTGCCATGGTCGAGAACGGCGTCAAGGAGTCCGGCTTCAACGAGGTCGGCCTGCTGTCGTTGTCGTCGGCCGACCACTCCGAGATCGCCGACGTCGCCAAGGGCCTGGCCGACCGCTACGAAGGCACCAACACCTCGCTGTCGCTGCCCTCGACCAGGGTCGACGCGTTCAACATCGACCTGGCCAACGAGTTCTCCAGAAACGGCAGGCGCTCGGGCCTGACGTTCGCGCCCGAGGGCGGCTCCGAGCGCATGCGCAAGGTGATCAACAAAATGGTCACCGAGGAAGATCTGATCCGCACCGTCACCACGGCCTACTCACAGGGATGGCGGCAGGTCAAGCTCTACTTTATGTGCGGGCTGCCCACCGAGCAGGACGAAGACGTGCTCGGCATCGCCGACCTGGCCAAGAAGGTCATCAAGGCGGGCCGCGACATCACCGGCAGCCGTGACATCCGCTGCACGGTCTCCATCGGCGGTTTCGTGCCCAAGCCGCACACGCCGTTCCAGTGGGCTGCCCAGGCCGACCACGAGACCGTCGATCGGCGGCTCAAGGCACTGCGCGACTCGCTCAGAGGCGACAAGCAGTACGGCAAGGCCATCGGCTTTCGCTACCACGACGGCAAACCCTCGATCGTCGAGGGCCTGCTCTCGCGCGGCGACCGTCGCGTGGGCGCCGTGATCCGCGCCGTCTGGGAGAGCGGCGGCAGGTTCGACGGCTGGAGCGAGCACTTCTCCTACGAGCGTTGGATGGCGGCGGCCGAGCAGGCCGGCGTCGACGTCGCCTGGTACACCACGCGCGAGCGGGAAGAGAACGAAGTCCTCCCGTGGGACCATCTCGACGCCGGGCTCGACCGCGAATGGCTCTGGCAGGACTGGCAGGAGGCCGTTACCGGCGGTGAGGTCGAAGACTGCCGCTGGACGCCGTGCTACGACTGCGGAGTCTGCCCCACCATGGGGACAGAAATTCAGATCGGCCCCACCGGGCGAAAACTCCTTCCTTTGACGGTGGTCTAGCGCGCTCAGTGGGCGAGCCGTGTCACGGCGTACACGTACACACGCCAGCGCGGCTTATCCTGAGGGAAGGAACTCTTACAAGGGAAGGACGACAAGCTCTGAAACCTGTTCCCGAAGGGCCTCCGCCCGCGCCCACGGTGCAGCGCCTGCGTGTGCGTTACGCCAAGCGCGGCCGTCTGCGCTTCACCAGCCACCGCGACATCTCGCGGGCCGTGGAAAGAGCGGTCCGCCGTGCCGGCATTCCGGTGGCCTACAGCGCGGGCTTCTCGCCTCACCCGAAGATCTCCTACGCGGGCGCGGCGCCGACCGGCGTCGCCAGCGAAGCCGAATACCTCGAGATCGGTGTTACCACGCCGTGCGTTCCGGAGCAGGTCAAATCCGGCCTTGACGGGTCGTTGCCGCCCGGGCTCGACGTGCTCGACGTTGTGGAGGCGGGGCCCGGTGGTCTGGCCGACCGCTTGGAGGTCTCCGACTGGGAGGTGCGGCTGCCCGGTGCCGACCGCGAGCTCGCCGAGGTGGCGGTGGAGAAGTTTCTCGCGGCAAGCACGGTGGACGTCGAGCGCCTCACCAAGAAGGGCCTCCGCCGCTTCGACGCGCGGGAGGCCGTCCTGAGGCTCGTGGTGTCCGAGGGAACAGACAGAACCGCAGCTCAGGTGCATGGACGACCGTGTGTCATACTGCGCATGGTTGTTCGGCACCTGACGCCTGCCGTTCGACCCGACGATGTGCTCACAGGGCTGCGCCTTGTGGCCGACTTCGCGCCGCCGGTTCCCCCCGAGGTGACCAGGCTGGCGCAGGGGCCGCTCGACGCCAGCACCGGTGCGCTTGCCGACCCGCTCGACCTGGACCGCGACACGACGCGCGGCGGCGAGGCGGGACCGGCGGGTGAGCACGTCGCCGGTTAAGGAAGTGCCCTGCGCGAGCCGGGCACGACCGTTGACAGGACTTGGCGCCGGCGCCCCCTCATCGGGGGAGCCGGCGGACAACGAGACACGAGGGCTCCTGCGCGGCGCGGCGACGCGCCCGGGAGCTGACGGGAGAGCGCCCGCATGCTCGACAACGAGCCCAACGCCGGGGCCACTGGCCCTGACGGGGAGACAATTGAACAGCCCGAGGTGACCAAGCGTCGCCGTTCCGCCAGCCGGCCCGCGGGTCCGCCGCCGGAGCCCGACGAGCCGACCTCCGTTCCGGTCACCGTCGTAGCCGCGCAGGCGGCGCCGTCGGTGGCTGAGGTGCAGCCGGTGCAGATCAACGCCGTGCAGCGTGCCGCCGGTGAGCCCGCATCCGAGATCCTTTCGGAGGCCGCCGCCACGGCCGGCAGAAATCGAAGCGCCGGTGACACGGCGGGCGAGGCCGTAGATGCCGGCAGCACGGTCGTTGAGGCGGAAAGTGCCGGTATCACGGTTGCCGGGGCTCCTGACACGGACGGTGGGGGGATGAGCGCCGCCGCGGCCGGTGCCGCCGACACCGGCACGGGTGCCGGTGCGCCGGAGAGCCCGGCCGAGGAGAAGCCCAAGAGAGCCACGCGGACACGGTCCACGGCCACGACGACGCGCCGGCGTACCACGAAGAAGGCCGCGGAGACGCAGGTTGAAGAGGCGGGAGCGCTCCCCGAGAGCGCGCCGCCCGCCGAGGAGGTCCCGGCGAAGCGGCGCAGGACCCGCAAGAAGGCTGAGCCGGAATCCGGCGCGGCCGCCGAAGAGCAGGTCGGCGTGACGCCCGCCGGCGGCGCGGCTGCGGTAAGCGCGCCCACAGGCGGTGCCGAGGCCGCAGCCCCGTTCGGCGCGGAAGAGGGCGCGGGTGGCCGTGACACCGAGGACCTGGCCGCTGACGTCGCCGCCGTGGCGGCAGGCGAGGCCGAGGTCTCGCAGGCCGGCGCGCGGACGGCGTCCCAGGCCGAGGACGCACGGGCCGGCGCCGCAACGGTGCCTCAGGCCGAGGGCTCGTCGGCCACGGCATCCGGGGCCGAGCGTTCCGGGGCTGAGCGTTCCGGGGGCGACGTCGAGGTGGCGCCCTCCGGCGCGGCCGTGGCTCCTTTCGCGGCCGCCGACACGGAGGACTACGCAGAGGACGACGAGGACATCATCGAGATCCTGCCCGAGGACGAGCCGCTCGACGACGAGCCCGCGGGCGAGGATCTCGACGAGGACGTCGACCGCCCGAGTCTGCTCGCCGACCCGTTCGGGCTGACCGCGCGCAGGCAGGACGAGCCGGGTGCCGCGTTCCAGCGGCCCGCGGCCATCTTCGCGCCGCTGTTCCAGGCGCCCGACCCCAGCAAGGCCAAGCCCGTCGTCACCAGGCGGGCCGAGCCGCCGCAGCCGGTCGCCGAGCCGGAGGAAGCCGAGGAGCCGGTCGACGAGACCGCGACCGAGGACGAGCCCGACGCCGACACCTCTGACGAGCAGGAAGAGGAGGGCGGCGGCCGTCGCCGTCGCCGCCGTCGCGGCGGCAGGGGCCGCGGCAAGTCGCGCGAGCGCGACGAGTCCGAGGACGCCGACGAGCAGGAAGAGGACTCTGACGAGGGGCAGAGCGAGGAGACCCAGGAAGAGGAGACCTCCGGCTCGCGCCGTCGCCGCCGGCGTCGGCGCCGTGGCACGGACGAAGGCGTGGAGCCGGCTGGCGACGACCCCCCGAACACGGTGGTACGCATCCGCGCGCCGCGCTCGGGACGTGCGGCCGGGCTCGACACCGCCACCGACGGCGTGCAGAGTGTGCGCGGCTCGACCAGGCTCGAGGCCAAGAAGCAGCGCCGCCGCGAGGGGCGCGAGCTCGGGCGCAGGCGCCCGCCGATCATCACGGAGTCGGAGTTCCTGGCCCGCCGCGAGTCCGTCGACCGGATGATGGTGGTGCGCAGGCAGGGCGACCGCACTCAGATCGCGGTGCTGGAGGACGGCGTGCTCGTCGAGCACTACGTCAACCGCGAGGCCAGCCAGTCCTACGTCGGCAACGTCTACCTCGGCAAGGTCCAGAACGTGCTGCCCTCGATGGAGGCGGCGTTCGTGGACATCGGCAAGGGCAGGAACGCCGTCCTGTACGCCGGTGAGGTGAACTTCGACACGGCCGGTCTCGAAGGCCAGCCGAAGCGCATCGAGTCGGCCCTGAAGTCGGGCCAGTCGGTGCTCGTCCAGGTCACGAAGGACCCGATCGGGCACAAGGGTGCGCGGCTCACATCGCAGATCAGCCTGCCGGGCCGCTATCTGGTGTACGTCCCCGACGGGTCGATGACCGGCATCAGCCGCAAGCTGCCCGACAAGGAGCGCGCGCGGCTCAAGAGCATCCTGAAGAAGGTCATGCCGGAGAACGCCGGCGTGATCGTGCGCACCGCCGCCGAGGGCGCCTCCGAGGAAGAGCTGGCCCGCGATGTGGCCCGCCTGTCCGCGCAGTGGGAGAACATCCAGAAGAAGGCCAAGTCGGCAAGCCCGCCCGAGCTGCTGTCCGCCGAGCCCGACCTGACGATCAGGGTCGTGCGTGACGTGTTCAACGAGGACTTCACCTCGCTGGTCGTGCAGGGCGACGACGCCTGGGACACCGTCGACGAGTACGTGAAGTACGTCGCGCCGCATCTGGGCGAGCGCCTGTCGAAGTGGGACGCCGGCCAGGGTGACGTGTTCGAGTCGTACCGGATCGACGAGCAGCTCGCCAAGGCGCTGGAGCGCAAGGTGTGGCTGCCGAGTGGCGGCTCCCTGGTGATCGACCGCACTGAGGCGATGACCGTCGTCGACGTCAACACCGGCAAGTTCACCGGCCAGGGTGGCAACCTCGAAGAGACCGTCACGCGCAACAACCTGGAGGCGGCCGAGGAGATCGTCCGCCAGCTCAGGCTCCGCGACATCGGCGGCATCATCGTCATCGACTTCATCGACATGGTGCTCGAGTCCAACCGCGACCTGGTGTTGCGGCGCATGCTGGAGTGCCTGGCCCGCGACAGGACCAAGCACCAGGTGGCCGAGGTGACCTCGCTGGGGCTGGTCCAGATGACCCGCAAGCGGGTCGGTCAGGGCCTGCTGGAGGCGTTCTCGACGGTCTGCGACTGCTGCAACGGGCGCGGTCTGATCATCTCCACGGAGCCGGTTGAGGCCAAGCTGGAACAGCGCGGCACGCAGGGCAAGATGGCCGTCGAGAAGGCGGTCGCCGACAAGGTTTCCGCGGCGAAGGACTCCGGCAACCGTGATACTGTGACCGGTGCGCTTGAAGAAGTCCCCGCTGAGGACGACCAAGCCAGCCAGACTTCCGGCAGGGGGCGGAGACGCTCCCGCCGAGCCAAGTCAGCCGAGTAACCTCGGCAGACTTCCGACGTTCCGTCCGGTTCGCCTAGGGCGCCGTTAATCCGGTACCCTGGTGAATCGGTGCGTCAGGTGACGTGCCCTGTTGGCGCGCTTACTCGGTTCGTCGGTTTGGACAGGCCGAATGACAGGCGCAGCATTCGGAGTCAGCGGCCATTCCCGCGCGGGGTGGCCGGGGTTCGCAGTGCAACAGTGAGTCAGTAGAAGGGTTCCGCGGTGTACGCGATCGTTCGTTGCGGCGGCAGGCAGCAGAAGGTCTCCGTCGGTGACGTCCTCGAGGTGGACAAGGTCGCCGGCGAGGTCGGCTCTTCGGTTTCGCTGCCGACGGTGCTCGTCGTCAACGACGGCGATGTGACCACGGAGGCGGGCAAGTTCACGGTCAGCGCCGAGATCCTCGGCGAGACCAAGGGCCCCAAGATCCGCATTCTCAAGTACAAGAACAAGACCGGTTACAAGAAGCGCCAGGGTCACCGCCAGCGGTACACCCAGGTGAAGATCACCGGCATCGACCAGGCCTGATCGGGAGTTAGAGAGATGGCACACAAGAAGGGCGCGTCGTCCACCCGGAACGGCCGTGACTCCAACGCTCAGCGCCTGGGCGTCAAGCGCTTCGGCGGCCAGCTGGTCAACGCGGGCGAGATCATCGTCCGCCAGCGTGGCACCCACTTCCACCCCGGCGACAACGTGGGGCGTGGCGGCGACGACACGCTGTTCGCGCTGGCCGCCGGTCACGTGCAGTTCGGTGTCAAGCGCGGGCGCCGGGCCGTCAGCATCGTTCCCGTCACGGAGTAGTTCCTCCCGGGTTTCGCATCCAAGGGGTGGATCGATCGAGTGTCGATCCACCCCTTGGCGTTTTCCGGGGATGTTCTGCGGCCCCGTGCTTGTTGAAGAGGCGACCGCCCGGCGTGAGGACTGCCGTCGGGCTCGTTGGTGTAGTGGAGATGCCCCTGCCGGGGTGATGGAGAGGGTGCTTGATGCCGGACTTCGTGGACCAGGTGGTCCTGCACATCAAGGCCGGTGACGGGGGGAACGGGTGCGCCTCCATCCACCGGGAGAAGTTCAAGCCGCTCGGCGGCCCCGACGGGGGCAACGGCGGGCGGGGTGGCGACGTCATCCTCGAGGTCGATCCCAACACCGCGACCCTGCTCGACTACCACTACCGCCCGCACCGCAAGGCCGGCAACGGCAAGCAGGGCCAGGGGTCCAACCGCGACGGCGCCAACGGCGACGAGATGGTCCTGCCCGTGCCCAACGGCACGGTGGTGAGGGACAGCGCCACGGGCGAGGTGCTGGTCGACCTGGTGGGGGCCGGCACGCGCTACGTGATCGCCCAGGGCGGGCACGGCGGCCTCGGCAACGCGGCGCTGGCCACCACCCGGCGCAAGGCGCCCGGGTTCGCGCTGCTCGGCGAGCCGGGTGACGAGCTCGACGTCATGCTGGAGCTCAAGAGCGTCGCCGACGTGGCGCTGGTCGGGTTCCCCAGCGCCGGGAAGTCGTCGCTGATCGCCGCGCTGAGCGCGGCCAAGCCCAAGATCGCCGACTATCCGTTCACCACCCTCATTCCCAACCTGGGCGTGGTGACGGCCGGCGACACCGTGTTCACCGTCGCCGACGTGCCCGGGCTGATTCCCGGGGCGTCGCAGGGCAAGGGGCTCGGGCACGAGTTCCTGCGCCACGTCGAGCGGTGCGACATGCTCGTGCACGTCATCGACTGCGCCACCATGGAGCCGGGACGCGATCCGATCACCGACTACGAGGTGATCGAAGCGGAGCTGCGGGCCTACGGCAAGCTCGACGACCGGCCGCGGCTGGTCGTCCTCAACAAGGCCGACGTGCCCGACGCCAGGGAGCTGGCCGAGATGGTCACGCCGGAATTCGAGGCGCGCGGACTGAGGGTCTTCACGATCTCGGCCGCCACGCACGATGGGCTGCGCGAGCTCACGTTCGCCATGGGCGAGTGGGTGGCCGCGGCCCGAGCCGTCAAGCCGGTCGAGGAGCCCACGCGGCTGGTGATCCGGCCCAGGCAGCTCGGGGAGGCCGGTTTCCGGGTGCGGCGGGTCAACGACAACCTGTTCCAGGTCACCGGCGAGAAGCCGGAGCGGTGGATCAGGCAGACCGACTTCAGCAACGACGAGGCCGTGGGCTATCTCGCCGATCGGCTCGAACGGCTCGGAGTCGAGGAGGAGCTGGCGAAGGCCGGTGCCCGCGCGGGGGTCGAGGTGGTCATCGGGCCCATGGAGGGTGGCTACGTCTTCGACTGGCAGCCCACGCTCCACGCCGAGTCGGTACGGCAAGGCCCGAGGGGCTCCGACAACCGCCTCGGGTAGGCCCTCTCCTGGTGTTCCCGTCCCTGCCGGGCGAGTGTCCGCTCGGTGGTGGGCGGCTGGGCTCCTTCGTGGACGCTCGTGCGCGGGTGAGCCTGGGGCCGGGGTCCGTGCCAGGGGTGTTTCCCGTGCTGGGATGGAGCGGGACGGGCGACGGTTGGTCCCGTGCCGGCGGGCTTGTAGGGTACGTGCGCGCCCTCCGTGCTGGATCGAGCCGAGGGTGACGTGCGCCCCCGGGTTGCTGCGGCCGGGGATCGGGGGTGTGCATCGTGGTGGTGCGGTTCTGTGCCGGACGGGCGGCGCCTGGCTCTGAGGACGTGTGCGTTCCTCCGCCGGGGGTGCACGGCGTGATGGCGCACGGCGTGCGCACGGTCACGACGAGGGCTTGCGCAGGGCGGCTCGACGCAGCCCGCCCGGTCAGGGGCGGAGGGTGGCTTCGGCGCCGCCGTCGGCGTAGAGGATCTGGCCGGTCATGAACAGGTTGTCCGGGCTGACCGTCCAGGCCAGCAGGGACACGATCGCGGAGACGGGCCCGGGGAAACCGAGGGGCTGGGGCATCATGGAGGACACGAGCGCGCGGGTGGCCGGGTCGTCCAGGAACATCGTTCTCGCCGTCTCCGTGTCCACTACGCCAGGTGCGACCGCGTTGAGTGGAATGCCTGCCTCTGCCCAGGCAGGGCTGACGGCGGCCCGGCGGAGCCAGCGGTTGAGCGCCAGCTTGGTGGACGGGTAGACGATGCGGCCCCGGCCGGCCGCGACGGCGGCCGTGACGGCGGCCACGGCCGCCTCCTCGTCCATGGACAGGCACGCGTCGACGATGGTGTCGTCGGCGGCCACGATCGCGCTCAGCGAGGAGACGGCGACCGCCCTGGGCTGGTCTGATCCGGCCAGAAGGGGGCGGAGGCTCTCCAGGGTCGCGATCGTGCCGAAGAAGTTGAGCCGCGCGGTGAGCGGCGACGGGACGGCGCTGCCGGCCACGGCGATCAGGCCGTTGATCCGGCTGTCCGAGACCGCCGTCACTTCTGAGGCGAGCCGTTCGCGTCCCGGCGGGGTGGTCAGGTCGGCGGTGACGTCGGCGTCGCGCACATCGCAGCGGATCACCCGTTCGCCGCCCTTCTCCAGGTGGTCTGCGGTGGCGGCGCCGATGCCCGACGCGGCACCGGTGACGACATAAGTACGGATTCCCATGGATACATTACTACATTGAATGCAGAGATGCAGTCAATGTAGTAATGTGGCGGCATGGCGGAGGGGATGAGGGAGCGGAAGAAGCGGCGCACGCGCGAGGCGCTGATCGCGGCGGCGGTGGAGTTGTTCCGGCGGCAGGGTTACGAGGCGACGACCGTCGCCCAGATCGCGGCCACGGCCGACGTGTCGACCAGGACGTTCTTCCTGCACTTCCCCGCCAAGGAGGACGTCGTCCTGGCCGACGCAGACATGCGGGTCGAGCTGGCCCTGCGGATCATCGAGGAGCGGGGGGCGGACGAGTCGCTGCCCGACGTGCTCGCCGCGGCGGTCGAGCGCATGATCATCGAGGTCGCCGGTTCCGATCTGGCCACCGGGATGGCCGACGTCCGGGTGAAGCTGATGCTGACCGTCCCCGAGCTGCAGGCCTGGATGATGCGGCGGCTGCTGGATGCGCAGCGGCGCATCGTCGACGCGTTGCGCCGGAGCTACCCGGAGGAAAGCGACGTCGTGGTCGTCGCGGCGCTGGTGGGGGCGATGGTGGGCGCGGTGACCTCGGCCGCCGCGTACGCGCTGCGCCGGGGTGACACGCCGGGGGAGGTCACCGCCGCCATGCGCGCGGCGGCCGGGCGCGTCGCACATTCCAGCAGCCGATAAGCTGCCAGACGTGCGGGAACAGCTCAGCTCAGCCTCCAAGGTCGTTGTCAAGGTCGGCTCCTCCTCGCTCACCACGCCTCAGGGCATGATCGACGTCGACCGGGTCGACGCGCTGGTGGATGTGCTGGCGGCGCGGAGCCGGGCCGGAACGCAGATCGTCCTGGTCTCCTCGGGAGCGATCGCGGCGGGCCTCGGCCCGCTGGGGCTGACCGCGCGACCACGTGACCTGGCCACCCAGCAGGCGGCCGCGTCCGTCGGGCAGGGTGTGCTCGTCGCCCGCTACACCTCCTCCTTCGCCCGCTACTCCCTGCGTGTCGGCCAGGTGCTGCTGACCGCCGACGACATGATGCGCCGCGCTCACCACGCCAACGCCCAGCGCACGCTCAACCGGCTGCTCGAGCTGGGCATCGTGCCCATCGTCAACGAGAACGACACGGTGGCCACCGACGAGATCCGCTTCGGCGACAACGACCGGCTGGCGGCGCTGGTGTCGCACCTGATCCGCGCCGACGCCCTGGTGCTGCTGTCGGACGTCGACGCGCTCTACGACGGCCCGCCGAGCCGCAGCGGCTCGCGCCGGCTGACGGAGATCCGCGGCGCCGGCGACCTGGTCGGGGTCGAGCTCGGCAGGAACGGCGCGGCCGTCGGCACCGGCGGCATGGTGACCAAGGTGCAGGCGGCCAGGATCGCCACCGGAGCCGGAGTGCCCGTGGTGCTCACCGCGGCCGCTCACGCGGCCCAGGCGCTGAGCGGAGCCGACGTCGGCACCTACTTCCACCCCGGCGGCCGCCACCCCGGCACGCGCCTGCTGTGGCTCGCGCACGCCACCACCGGGCGCGGCCGGCTCCACCTCGACCGGGGCGCGGTCGACGCCATCGTCGGGCGGCGCAAGTCGCTGCTGCCGGCGGGGGTGACGTCGGTTGAGGGCGAGTTCGCCGCCGGCGACCCCGTCGACCTGTGCGAACCGGAGGGCCTCGTGGTGGCCCGCGGCCTGGTCAACTTCGACGCTGCCGAGATCCCCGGCCTGCTCGGGCGCTCCACGCGGGAGCTGGCGAGCACGCTGGGTCCGGAATATGAACGCGAGCTGATCCACCGTGACGACATCGTCATACTGGAAGCCCACAGTTGAGAGCCGGATGCCCGACCGACGGGCTCCGGGTGAGTGACGAAGGACGGCCGGGGCGCCGAGCGCCCTGAGCAGCGGAGCGGAGCGTAGCCATGAGCACAGAGTTCCTGAAGGTCGCCCACGCGGCGCGAGAGGCCGCCGCCGAGCTGGCCCCGCTGCCTCGGGCGCCGAAGGACCGGGCGCTGCGCGCCATCGCCGACGCGCTGGTCGCGAACGCGGCGCCGATCGTCGAGGCCAACGCCAAGGACGTCGAGCAGGCCAGGTCCCAGGGCACCGCCGAGGCGATGATCGACCGGCTGCGGCTCGACGAGGCCAGGATCGCGGCCATCGCCGAGGCCGTGCGCCAGGTCGCCGACCTGCCCGACCCGGTCGGCGAGGTCGTGCGCGGCGCCACGCTGCCCAACGGGCTCGAGCTGCGCCAGCTCAGGGTGCCGCTGGGCGTGATCGGCATCATCTACGAGGGCCGCCCCAACGTCACCGTCGACGCCGCCGCCCTCTGTCTCAAGAGCGGCAACGCGGTGCTGCTCAGGGGCTCGTCCAGCGCTCACTCCTCCAACGCCGCCCTGGTGCGGGTCATGCAGGACGCCCTGGCCGGCACCGAGGTCCCGGCCGGGGCCGTGCAGCTCGTCCCCGGGCTGACACGCGACTCGGTCAAGGAGCTCATGCGCGCCCGCGGCCTGGTCGACGTGCTGATCCCGCGCGGCGGCGCGTCGCTGATCAACTCGGTGGTCGAGGAGTCCACCGTCCCGGTGATCGAGACCGGCGTCGGCAACTGCTCCGTCTACGTCGACGCCGACGCCGACGTCGACCTGGCCGTGCAGATCCTGCTTAACGCCAAGGCGCAGCGGCCCTCGGTGTGCAACGCGGCGGAGACGTTCCTGGTGCACGCCGACGTGGCCGACGCGTTCGTGCCGCGGGCGTTGCGGGCGCTGGCCGAGGCGGGCGTGACCGTCCACGGTGATGCGAAGATCGCCGCGTACGGCGAGGTCGTGCCGGCCACCGAGGACGACTTCCGCGCCGAATACCTCTCGCTCGACATCGCCGCCGCCGTCGTCGGCTCGCTAAAGGAAGCGGTGGCCCACATCAGGCGCTACGGCTCCGGCCACACCGACGCCATCGTCACCAGGTCGCAGAGGACCGCCCGCAGGTTCGTCGCGCTCGTCGACTCGGCGGCGGTGGCGGTCAACGCCTCGACGAGGTTCACCGACGGGGGAGAGTTCGGCTTCGGGGCGGAGATCGGCATCTCCACACAGAAGCTGCACGCGCGCGGCCCGATGGGGTTGCCCGAGCTGACGTCCACCAAGTGGATCTACACCGGTGAGGGGCATTTGCGCACGTCGGAGGGCACGGTGGTGGCCGGGTAACCGGCG
Organism: Nonomuraea diastatica; assembly: GCF_004349015.1. Taxonomy (NCBI): domain Bacteria; kingdom Bacillati; phylum Actinomycetota; class Actinomycetes; order Streptosporangiales; family Streptosporangiaceae; genus Nonomuraea; species Nonomuraea diastatica. Next base: position 5,974 of record NZ_SMKP01000180.1, on the reverse strand, counting down.
TGTCGGCATGGCTGGCGCCTGACGACGCGGTTTGACTGGGGGCATGGAAATTGTCGTCGCCCTCGCCCTCATGGCCGCGGTGTTGTTCGGCGCCGACCGGCTGCTGCTCCGGCTGGAGAGCCGTGGCCGGGTCAACTGGCGCAGGAACAACCGCAGGCGGCTGTCCGAGGCGCCCACAGCCGAGCTCGACAGCATGCTCTCCGCCGGGTCAGCCACTCACGCGCGCCATTAACCTTCGGCGTGCCTCACGCGGTGACTCGCGTCACGGCGCTAGGGTTGTGTCCCTTATGGGCGCGCCGGGCGGGGAGGGACGGTGAGCAAGCTCGGCAAGGTGGGGCCGTACACCCTGGTCGAGCGGCTCGGCCGCGGCGGCATGGGTGAGGTCTACCTCGCCTCGACCCGTCGTGGCGAGCACGTGGCACTGAAGGTCCTGCACGACCTTGCCGAGGACGAGACCTCGCGCATCAGGCTGGAGCGCGAGGTCCGCGCGCTGCGCAGGGTCGAGAGCCCGTACGTCGCCAAGGTCCTCGACGCCGACCTGGGGTGCGCGCGCCCCTACCTGGTCATGGAGCACATCGAGGGCGCCACGCTGCTCGATCGTGTACGCCAGGACGGCCCGCTCGACGACGCCGATCTGGTCGACATGGCCCAGGGCATCGCGGCGGCGCTGGCGATCATCCACGCGGCCGGAGTCGTCCACCGCGACCTCAAGCCGGGCAACATCATCATGGGCGCCGGCGGGCCGGTCCTGATCGACTTCGGCATCGCCCAGGTGCTCGACGCGACCCGGCTCACCATGACGGGCACGTTCCTCGGCACGCCCGGCTACACCGCGCCGGAGATCTTCGCCGACGAGCAGGTCGACTCGCCCGCCGACGTGCACGCGTGGGCAGCCACGGTGGCGTTCGCGGCGACCGGGCGGCCGACGTTCGGGCGGGGCACGGCCGAGGCGCAGATGTACGCGGTGCTGAACGGGCAGGCCGACCTCAAGGGCGTGCCCGTGCAACTGCTGCCCCTGCTGCGGGCGGCGCTCAACAGGGAGCCGGGCAAGCGGCCCACGGCGGCGTTGCTGGCCGATCGGCTGTCGCGGCTGGCCAGGGCGGCGAGCGGGGCCGATCCCGAGCCCGCGGCGACCGGTGGACGGGCCGCCGAGGCGGCCGAGGAGGCGGGCAAGGGCACGGCCGTACGCAGCCGCACGACGGAGGACTCGGCTCGCGGACGGGCCGGTGGCACGGGTGTGGACGGCAAGGTGCCTCCGCCGCGTGGCCGTACGGGCGCCGACGGCAAGGGTGCGGCGGCGCGCAACCGTGGCAACGCGGACGGCGCGGCGGTCCGGAGCCGGGCCGGCACGGACGGTCCCGCGGCGCGCAGCCGCGCGAACCCGGACGGCTCCGCCGCGCGCGGCCGGTCGGGTGCCGACGGAGCCGCAGCTCGTGGTCGCGCGGGCACGGACGGGGCTGCGGCGCGGAGCCGGGCGAGTGCGGAGGGATCCCCGCGGAGCCGGGCAGACGCGGACGGGGCCACACGGAGCCGGGCGAGTGCGGACGGTTCCCCGCGAAGCCGGGCAGGCACGGACGGAGCAGCTGCGGCGCGGAGCCGTGTGCAAGCCGAGGGCAAGGTGCCCGCGCCGCGGAGTCGCGGGAGCGTGGACGGCAAGGTCACGGGGCCGCGCGCCAAGGTGACCGCGCCACGTCAGCGGACGGCGGCGGCCGTACGCGCGAGGGCCGCGGCCAAACCGCAGGACAAGCGGAAGACGGGGCTGCGCGCCGAGTCGTCCTCCACCACGCTGCCCGCGGGCAACGGCGCCCTGCTGCTGCTCGCCGCGCTGGCCGTGCCGTGCGTGGTGACCACGGTGATCTGGCCGATCGCCTCCATCGCCATCACGACGGTGCTCGTGGTGCTGACCAGGACCCTCTGGATGAGCCACTGGCTGGTCAGGAACCGCAGCTCACGGGCCACGCGCGTGGCCCTGCGCGTGCTGCTCTTCCCGCTCGCGCTCGCGGCGGCGGCGACGACGGCCGCCGTATGGCCCGGCGTGCCCGTCGCGGTGGCGTCGGGCGGCGCGCTCTGGGCGACCGGCGGTGGTCAGATCGACGCCGACTGGTGTCAGCAGCCCGCGCCGGTGACCGTGGCCGGCGTGGTGTTCGGGATGTTGTGCGGTGGCTTCACCGGGCGCGAGATCGAGCGCATCGGCCAGCGCCTGCCCGATCTGCGCAGGGAAGGGCTGCGCGCACTGGCCGTGCTGGGCGGGTTCGTCGCCCTGTGCGCGGCCGCCGTGCGCGCCATCGCCCTGCTGCTCTGATCCGCCGTCGCCGTGCGCGGCGGATCACGCGGTCGATCACGCTGATCGGCCGCGTGCGGCGCTCCCGTCAGCCCTGGCCGCCGTCGCGGCGGGAGAAACGGTTGAAGATGCGCTCGCCCGCGTTGACGGCGCCCTCGGCCACGTCGCGCAGGACGCCGATGAACGGGTCCTGCGACTGCTGCCAAGAGGCGCGGTAGGACTCGGCCGCGGCCTTCATCTCGTCGGTCACGCGGGCGTTGGCGTCGTCTTCCCTGCGCGGGTAGTCGCCGCCGATGATCCGGTCGTATTCGCCACTGCGCTGCCACTTGTCCAGCTCCGCCACGCGCACCACCGCGAACGGGTGGGTGGTGCCGAGCAGGTTGAGCACCTTGAGGAAGCCGTCGCGAAGGTCGCCCGCGGTGTCGTATTCCTGGTACTGCTCCAGGAACGCCTCGATGTTCATCTCGTGGGTGTAGTCGCCGCCGGCGAGCTTCATCAGCGCGCGCTTGGCCGCCTCGGGGTTCTGCCCCGTGAGCAGGCCGCCGCGGTCGGAGGACAGCTCGGACTTGCGGTACCACTCCTCCAGGCCCGCGACGATCGCGCGCAGGCCGATGTAGCCGAGCGGGATCCAGGCGACGCGGGTGGCGAGGCGGGTGAGGATGTCGAGCATCGTCCGGTAGACCGCGTGCCCCGACAGGATGTGCGAGGTCTCGTGGCCGATGACGAAGCGCTGCTCCTCCTCGTTCATGAGGTTGAGCAGACCGGTGGTCACGACGATGAACGGGTCGTCGAAGCCGATGGCCTTGGCCTGGACCTGCGGGTCCTGCTGGACGTAGATCTCGGGGATCCGGTGCAGGTCGAGGGTGTAGGCGGCGTCGCGGCCCATGTCGTAGAGCGAGCGGAACTGGGTTTCGCTCACGCGCACGGCCGACGCGAGGTACATCAGGCGCAACCGGCGCTCGCTGATGAGGCCGGACATCTGCTTGAGAACGGTGTCGAACCCACTCAACTTACGCAGAGCGACCAGGGCGGACCGGTCTGCGGGATGTTCGTAGGCTCGGGACGATATGCCGGGCAGTTGGACGCGGTTGCGGTCCGGGGTGGTCGTCATGCCCGGCATGCTACGTCCGCAACGGAAGTGATGCGCGGACATCACTCAGGGGGGTGCCATCATGTTGTCGTAGGACGTCCGCGTAAGGTCCGTTTCATGATGAACGCGCCCGGTGTCCAGGGGAAGCGGCGAGTGGGTGTGATGGGCGGGACGTTCGATCCCATCCATCACGGACACCTTGTCGCGGCCAGCGAAGCGGCCCACCATTTCCATCTCGACGAGGTTGTTTTCGTACCTACCGGACGGCCGTACCAGAAGTCCGAGCGTGAGGTCTCGGCGGCGGAGGACCGCTATCTGATGACGGTCATCGCGACGGCCTCCAACCCCCGCTTCTCCGTGAGCAGGGTGGACGTGGATCGCCCCGGACCTACCTTCACTATCGACACATTGCGTGATGTTTCGGAAATTTATGGTCCGCAGACCGACCTTTTCTTCATCACCGGCGCCGACGCCCTCGGCGCCATCCTCGGCTGGCAGGACGCCGACGAGTTGTTCGAGCTGGCCCACTTCGTCGGCTGCACGCGCCCCGGCCACACGCTGCACGACCCCGGCCTGCCCGACGGCAAGGTGACGCTGCTGGAGATCCCCGCGCTGGCCATCTCGTCGTCGGAGTGCCGGCATCGGGTCGCCAAGGGCGAACCGATCTGGTATCTGGTGCCTGACGGGATCGTGCAGTACATCAACAAGCGCGGGCTCTATCACGCCAGCGGTTGAAGGTCGTCACGCTGTGGGTGAGGGGTTTCGGCCCGGAAGGGTACGCTCAACATAAGGCATGCTGCCGACACAGGAGGACAGACCCGCATCGTGACCGCATCTGACAGATCCGTCCAGCTCGTGCGCATCGCCGCGGAGGCCGCGGCCGACAAGCTGGCCGATGACATCCTCGCATACGACGTGAGCGAACAGCTCGTCATCACCGACGCCTTCCTGCTCTGCTCCGCCACCAACGACCGCCAGGTACGCGCCATCGTCGACGAGATCGAAGAGCGGCTGCGCACCGAGGCCGACGTCAAGCCCGTGCGCCGAGAGGGCGAGCGCGAGGGCCGCTGGGTGCTGCTCGACTACATCGACATCGTCGTGCACGTCCAGCACGAGGAAGACCGCACGTTCTACGCGCTCGAGCGCCTCTGGAAGGACTGCCCGGCCATCGCGCTGCCGGAGAGCGTCATGCAGGCCAATCTGCAGCGGGCCCGCAGTTGAGTAAAAGGATCGTGTGTCTGCGTCACGGGCAGACGTTGTGGAACGTTGAGCGGCGCTTCCAGGGTCACTCCGACATCCCTCTCGACGAGACCGGCCTGGCGCAGGCGGCCAGGGCCGCGTCGCTGCTGGCGGCGCTGCGTCCGACCCTGATCGTCTCCTCCGACCTCCAGCGGGCCAACGACACCGCTCTGGCGCTCGGGCGGATCGTGGGGCTCGACGTCGCGGTCGACAAGGACTTCCGCGAGCGCGGCGGTGGTCAATGGGAAGGGCTGACGCGCGAGGAGATCGCCGCGCGCTGGCCCGACGAATACGCGGCCTGGGAGGCGCCGGACGGAGAGCCCGTCGGTGACGTGGCCACCCGGGTGGCGGCCGCCATGCGTAAGTGGGCCGGCCGCCTCGACGACGACGGGCTGCTCGTCGTGGCCTCGCACGGGGCCGCACTGCGGCTCGGGATCTGCGAGCTGCTCGGGTTGCCGGAGGAGTTGTGGCCGGCGCTCGGCGGGCTGGGCAACTGCTCCTGGTCCGTGCTGCAGGAAGGGCGCAAGGGATGGCGGCTGCTCGAGCACAACGCCGGCACCCTGCCGGAGCCCGTCAACAGTGACGACCGGCCGGACGCCGAGGTGTGAGGTCCGGCAGGCCCGTACGGCTCGGGGGCCGTACGGCCTTCCTCCGGGGTGCCGGCGCGATTAGGAGAATCGGCGCGGATGGCTATATGCTCTCCGAGCGCCGCAACGGGTGGGCTCGGAGTGGTCATCAGGGGCTATGGCGCAGTTGGTAGCGCGCCTCCATGGCATGGAGGAGGTCTGGGGTTCGAATCCCCATAGCTCCACCCACAAGATTTGCGCGACAACGGCGGTGTCCTTCCAGGGCGCCGCCGTTGTCGTGTGTGCTGCCGGGTTGCGCGGCCGAGCGGCGGTGACGGCGCCGACTCCTATGGCGGCCCCGCCCCGGCTCGACCGAACCGTGATCGTGTTGTCGGGTGTTCGCCTGACACGTCCGCGTGCGCGCCGTCCGTAGGCTCGAACCGGCAGCCACGGTAAAGGCTCGGGGGCGGACGCATGCCTGGCCGCCGAAGAACGGCAGGCGACCCCTCGCGCTCCGTGGGAGACGGCTTCTCGGCCGTCGTGGCCACCCAGTGAAGGTTCTGCCGGTCTGTCGCGAGAGGTCGCTGATGTCCACCCCATTCCCGCCATCTCCGGGGCAGGGCCCCTCCAGGCCGCCGCAGGGGCCTGGAGGGCCGCCGCGGCAGGGGATGCCGGGGCGGCATGCCGGCGGCTTTCCGCCGATGGGTCACGCAGGGCCGGGACAGGGCGGTCCGGAAGGGTATGGACCCGGTCCGGGCGGTCCTGGGGCGCCAGGGGGGTGGCCGGGCGGTCCTGGGG
>NZ_SMKP01000017.1:0-87504 GCF_004349015.1 Nonomuraea diastatica | reverse complement strand
GTGCTGGCGGCGGCGTACCCGGGGGCGGGGCGTCCAGCCGGGGCCGGAGACGGCCAGGCCGTCGGCCAGCACCCAGCCGTCCGACTCGATCCTGATCGTGTTGCCGCCGGCGCGCAGCAGGCGGGCCACGTCGTAGCGGCGTACGCGCGGGATGTCGGCCTCCGCGTACGGGTCGAAGCCGCCCTGGCGGCCCGCCTCCACGCCGTTCACCAGCACCCGGCAGAACGCGGTCGAGGCGACCTGGAGCAGCGATCCGTCCCCCTCCTGGACGTGCACGGTGGTCTCCAGGGGTGTGCCGGCGATCCACTCGGGGCGGGCGGCGTCGCCGGGGTCGTCCACCAGGCAGGCGTAGGCCCGCAGGTCGTGCTCCTCGTCCGGTACGAGCGCCAGCTCCATCAGGTGGTCGCCGGGCGCGACGGGCGAGAGCGTGACGGCGGCGTAACCGGCGTCGTCGAGCGGCCGCTCCTCACCGTCGAGCCAGAGGGTCTTGGCGGCGCCCGCGCCGATCGCGAGCCAGGCCGGAGCGCCCGGCGGCACGGTGAGCACGCTGCGGAAGCGGGCCTCGGCGCCCGCCGCGACCCGGCCGAACGCGAGGAACTCCACCGGCACGTGTCCCTTGGGGCCCAGGGTCGCCCGGTGGACGGGGTCCTTGTGCAGGCCCCGCGACGTCGACCACACCGAGGGGGTCCACGGTCCGTCGCCCGCGCGCTGCTCCCCGCGCGGGCCGAACGTCACGGGCACGGGCTCCCCGTCCGGCCTGCGCAGCGTCCAGCGTTCGACGCCACCGCCGGTGCCGAGCCCGAAATCGGACCAGGTGTCGTCGAGGGTCGGGACGAGCTCGACGTCCCACTCATTCCCGAGGTCCCTCTCCACCGGGTACGCGGGCCGCGGCGGCGCCGGCTCGGCGTGCGTCCCGTCGAACACCAGCAGCGCGGCGGGCCCGTCGTCGAACGGCACGACCACCTCCACCGTGTCCCCGTCGTCGCCGACGCGCGTGTGCGGCAGCGCGACGGGGTCGCCGCCGGCGAAGGGGCGGGCGAGCCGCGGCGTTCCCGCCACGCCCCTGACGGTGACGCGCATCTCGCGGGCGTACCTGGCGGGGTCGAAGTCGATGTCGGCGTCCAGCCAGCCGAGCTCGACGCCGCGCCGCTCGGGCCGTCCCACGCCGATCCTGCTGGCCATCGGGAAGGCCGCCGCCAGGAACACCAGCGTGGTGTCACCGGCCTCGCGCACCAGCGCGGGCACGGGAGCCTCCACCCGGCGTGGCAGCTCCGCCAGCGCGTCGCCCAGGCGGTCCGTGGACGGGACGAAACGGGCCGCCCCTCGCAGCGGATGCGTGCCGACGGAGACGACCAACCCGCCGTCCGCGACGAACTCCGCGAGCCGGGCGGCGACGTCCCCGTCGAGCACGGCGACGGCGGGCAGCACGACGGCCCGGTACGCCTCGCCGGACACGGCGAGCCGCCCGTCCTCGACCGTCGCCCGCCGTACGGAGTCCTCGTCGATGACGTCGGCGTCGAGCCCCAGCCGGTCCAGCACGCCTGGCCTGGTGGCGAACCAGGCCATGTCGCCGACGATCTCCCGGTACACCTCCTGCGCCCGCTCGGCCGCGGCGCGTGCCGCCGACCCGGCCTCGCCCGGGCCGCCGGCCTGTGCGGTTGCCGTGGGAAGGAGGACGGCGACGTCGCAGGCGTGGCGGCCCTGCGACAGGGCGGCGCACAGCCGGGTGACGGCGTCGGCGAAGACGCGGTGGTGCCGCCAGTACGGCTGCCGCCAGTCCGTGGACGGCGGCGCCCATTCCCACCAGCCGCGCCTGGTCGTGTAGTAGACCGCGTGCGGGTTGTACAGCGTCGCCCCGGCCCGCAGCCAGGGCAGCAGCCAGTCGAAGGTCTCCTCCAGGGTGCCGCCCCAGCCGCTGGAGTGGAACGCCTCGATCCAGGTGCGCGGCCGGCCGTAGAGGTGGGCGAGCGAGGCGTGCAGGCGGGCGTCGCCGTGGTGGTCGGAGCCGGGCGCGCCGAACCAGCGGTGGGTGCGGGCGTAGTCGGCGTACAGCTCCACCCCGGCCACCGGGTGCCCGGCGCGGGCCGGGTCCTGCTGGTCACAGCCGTTGAGCAGCCCGTGCCGCGCGTGCCACTCGCTCAGCGGCCGGAAGAACGCCTCCTCGGCCAGCTCGGCGCGGGTCCGCTGGTACGCCTGCCAGTCCGGGGCGGCCGGCGAGAACTCGGCGCCCCGCCTGGCGCGATGCTCCTCGGCGAAGCGGGCGGACCAGGTGGGCAGGGTCGGCAACTCGTCCTGGAACGACCCGGCGATCACCCGGCCGAACCAGTGCCCGGCGCGCCGCTCGAACTCGCCGTGCACCCGGTCGAGCAGCACCGCACACGCCTCGGGCGACAGGTAGTCGAAGCCGCGCAGCGTGACCGACCCGTCGGGGTTCAGCCACTGCCCGGCGAACGACGGGTGCTCCTGGACGAGCCGGGCCTGCAGGTCGGCGCCGGAGAAGCCGAGCTGGTCGTAGAACCACAGGTACGCCCCCAGCTCGTACGCGTCGGCGCACACCTGGTCGAACAGCTCCCACCACGCCTCCGACAGGAACGGCGGGTCGTCGGCGTCGGCGCCGAAGGCGGGCCCCGAGGGGGCGAGGTTGAGGATGACGAGGTTGTGCACTCCCCCGGCCGCCAGGCGTTCCATCTGCCGGCGGAGCCGGTCGCGGCGCAGCGGCTCACCGCTCCACCACCAGATGGCCGCCGGGGAGTACTCCCTGGGGGGCGGGTCGCTGAAGAAGCCGTTCATCCTTTGAGCCCGCTGGCGAAGCCCTTGATGACGTACCGCTGCAGCGCCAGGAAGACCACCACGATCGGCACCGCGCCGAGCACGAGCCCGGCGAAGACGAGACCGTGCTGGGAGACGTACTGGCCGACGAAGGCGAAGACGCTGACCGGGACGGTCTCGAAGCCGGAGCCGCCGAGGTAGACGAGCGGTGTGAAGAAGTCGTTCCAGATGAAGACGGCGTTGAGGATCAGCACGGTGCCGGTGATGGGCCGCAGCAGGGGGAAGACGACCCGGGTGAACGCCGTCAGGTGGGAGGCGCCGTCGATCTGGGCGGCGGCGGCGTACTCACGGGGCAGGGCCCGGATGAAGCCGGTGTAGAGGAAGACGGTGAACGGCAGCTGGATGCCGGTGTAGAACAGGATCATCCCGGCATGCGTGCCGATCAGCCCGAGAGTGTTCACCAGCTCATAGAGCGGGATCATGCCGAGCTGGAAGGGCAGCACGATGCCGAGCAGGAAGAGCACGTAGAGGCCGTAGCCGAGGCGGGTCTGCACCCGGGCCAGGAAATAGGCGGCGAACGAGCCGAGCGCGATGAGCGCGACCAGGCTGGCAACGGTGACGACGGTGCTGTTGACGAGTGACGGGCCGAGGGCGGCCGCCGTCCACGCGGAGCCGTAGTTGTCGAGCGTCGGCGGGTCGGGCAGCGCCAGCGGTGACCGCGAGATCTGCCCGGGGTCCTTCAGCGACAGCGAGACCAGGGTGTAGACGGGGAACAGGAACGCCACCGCAACGGCGATCATGACAATTTCCAGCAGGAACGTCTTCCTCACGCGGTCACCTCCCGGCGACGCAGGTAGTAGACCTGGACGAGCGAGACGGCGGCCACGAACAGCGCGAGAACCAGGGCGACCGCGGTGCTGTAGCCGAACTTGCCGAACACGAACGCCTGCTTGTACAGCACGGTCGACAGGGTCTCGGTGGCGTAGCCCGGACCGCCGTTGGTGGCGGCGAAGACCTGGTCGAAGAGCTTGAGCCCGCCGATCGTGGACAACATCAGGTTGATCGTCACGGCGGGGGCCAGCAGCGGCCAGGTGACGTAGCGGAAACGCTGGAGGGTGCCCGCGCCGTCGATCATGGCGGCTTCGTGCAGCTCCCTCGGCACGCCCTCCAGCCCGGCCAGGAAGATGACCATGGAATATCCGGCGTACTGCCACACCACCATGCCGGCGATCGACCACAGCGCGACCGACGGGTCACCCAACCAGTCGACGTGCAGGCCGAGCAGCCCGTTGAGGCCGGCGAACGGGTCGGGGTTGTAGATGTACTTCCACAGGAACGCCACCATGACCGGGCTGACCACGACCGGCGCGAAGAAGATCACGCGGAGCAGGGCCCGGCTCTTGAGCTTGGCGTGCACGCCGAGCGCCAGCAGCAGCCCGACGCCGTTCTGCACGGCCACGGTGGCCACGGTCAGCAGCAGCGTGTTGCCGATCGAGCCCATGGCCTGGTCGTCGCCGAGCAGCGTGCGGAAGTTGGCCAGGCCGACGAAGGACATGTCCTTGCCGATGCCGCTCCAGTCCGTGAACGCGTACACCACGCCGCTGACCGCCGGGTAGAGCACGACCAGCGCGTAGACCGCGAGCGCTGGCGCGGCGAACAGCCAGGACGGGGCGGACGCGGTGAAGCGGCGGCGGGAGGAACTGACGGTCACTTCCGGTACGCCTCGTCCATCTTCTTCAGCGCCTCGTCGATGGTCGACTCGCCGGCCAGCAGCTCCTGCACGACGGCGAAGTGCACCGGCTGCACCTCGGCGTTGGGCCAGCGCTGGTCCATGAACGGCACCGCGCGGTCCTTGGTGAACGGCAGGAACGACTCGACGGCCGGGTCGATGGTCGAGGAGTCGTCCTGCGTGAGCGGGATGGCGGAGATTGCCTTGGCCCAGGCGTTGATGTTCTCCTGCTTGCCGAGGAAGTCGATGAACGCCTTGGCCTCCTCGACGTTCCCGCCCTTGGCGGCGGCTCCGAGGCCGACGACGACGCCGGCGGGGATCCATACGGAGCCGGCGTCGTCGGCGCCCGGCACGGGGAACATCGACAGGTCGTCGGGCGAGGCGGCCGCCTTGCGGAAGTCGGGCAGGACTGCGGAGACCTGGACGGCCATGCCGGCCTTGCCGCCGGCCACCATGGAGGTCTGCTGCTCGAAGGTGGTGCCGTTCGGGTTGTCGTTGAAGTAGCCGCGTTTCTGCAGCTCCAGGTACATCTCCATGGCGTCCTGCCAGCCGGATCCGGCGAAGGTAGCCTGCCCGGCGAGCTGCTTGTCGTCGAACGTCGGGTCCTTGGCGTAGACGGTCGAGGGCACCAGCGCGTACGTGATGAGCTGGGTGACCCACGGCGTCTGCGCGCCCAGCGCGATCGGCACCACGCCGGCCTTCTTCAGCTTGTCGCAGGCGGCGAGGAACTCGTTCCACGTGGTCGGCGGGGCGTCGATGCCCGCCTTGTCGAAGACCTTCTTGTTGTAGACGGCGCCGATGACCGACGAGCCGGCGGAGTAGATGTAGGTCTTGCCGTCGAGCTGGAAGGCGGGCTTGAAGCCGGCGGGGACGGTCGCCGCCCACGGCTGGGCGGACAGGTCGGCCAGCAGCCCGGCCTCGGCGATCTGGGCCATCGACATCGCGCTGCCGTTGCCGGGGTAGACGACGTGCAGGTCGGGGGCGTTGCCGGCGCCGAGTCGCGTGCGCAGGGAGGTTTGCACCTGGTCGGTGGGAGCGTAGGAGGCGGTGATGCGCACCGCGGGCTTGGCCTTCTGGTAGGCGCCGACCAGTTCGTCCATCGGCGCCTTCTGGTCGGCCACGCCGACGAACTTCAGCTCGGTCGTGGCGCCGCCGCCGGTCGTCGCCGTGGTCTCTGGTCTGGTGGAGCACGCGGTGGCCGTGGCGGCCACCGCCAGGCCGCCCATCATGCGCAGGAACTGCCCGCGGCTCACCTTGGCGCCGTGCAGAAGGCCGGTCATGTCCCGCCCACCTCCATGACCTGGCTGTTAATTTAACAGCCATTTTTGTTAAAAGTGATAGATGTGGGGAGGGTACGAGTCGCCCGAGTTGGGTGTCAAGGTTAGGATTCGCAGCCGTCGAAGAGGGTGAGAGGGCTCCCGGTGGATTCGCGTCAGCACACCTCAAGCAAGTCCGCCCGGTGGCGGGGCATGGCCGAGCACATCGTGCGCCAGGGCTCGGCCTCGGTGACGGAGCTCGCCGAGAGCTTCGGCGTCAGCGTGATGACCGTGCACCGCGACCTCGACGAGCTGGAGCGCCAGGGCATGGTGCGCAAGGTCAGGGGCGGGGTCACCGCCCAGGCCAGCAACGTGTGGGAGAGCAACATCGCCTACCGGCTCCAGGCCCACACCGCCGAGAAGGACGCGATCGCCCGGGTGGTGGCGGGCATGATCGAGCCCGGCGGGTCCGTCATGCTCGACGACTCGACGACGGCGCTGGCCGTGGCCCGCCATCTCGGCGACCTGGCGCCGCTGACCGTCGTGACGAACTTCCTCGAGGCGATCAGGCTGCTGGCCGGCAGCCCCGACATCCGGCTCATCGCGCTGGGCGGGGAGTACCGCGCCACCCACGACTCCTTCCTCGGCCTGGGCTGCGTCGACGCGGTCGAGGCGGTGAGCACCGACGTGGTCGTGGTCTCCACCTCCGCCGTCTCCGACCAGTACGCCTTCCACCAGGAGCAGGAGATCGTCCTGGTGAAGCGGGCGATGTTGCGCGCGGGCGCCCGCCGCATCCTGGCGGTCGACGGCTCCAAGCTCGCCCGGGTGGCGTTGCACCGGGTCGCACCGCTGGACGACTTCGACGCGATCGTCGTCGACTCGGCCGCCCCCTCCGACCTGCTCCAACGGCTGCGCGACCGGCACGGCAACGTCCAGGTGGCAGAGATGTAACGCGATCACGCGTTATTTCTCACTTGAGTCTTGTTAAGAAGCGCGGTTGCTTGTTACAAAGTGAGGGCTTTCACCCCCCAGCTCAGGAAGCGGCATGGATTGTCCCTCACGTCGATCCTTCCTCGGCCTCGGCGGCGCCGCGTTCGCCCTGGCCTTCACCACGAACCTGGCCGACCCCTCCACCGCGCGGACGACCACCGTCCGCGGTGACTACCCCTTCACGCTCGGCGTCGCCTCGGGCGACCCCCTGCCCGACCGGGTCATCCTCTGGACGCGGCTGGCGCCCGAGCCGCTGGAGCCGCTCGGCGGGCTGCCGTACAACAAGGTCAGGGTTGACTGGGAGATCGCGGAGGACGAGGCCTTCACCCGGCGCGCCCGCCGCGGCTCCACCTGGGCCACCCCTGAATACGGCCACTCGGTCCACGTGGACGCCAAGGGCCTGCGCCCCGGCCGCGAATACTTCTACCGCTTCCGCGCCGGCGGCGAGATCAGCCCGGTGGGCCGGACCAAGACCGCGCCCGCGCCCGGCGGCGACCCGGAGGCCCTGCGGCTGGCCTTCGCCTCGTGTGCGCTGTGGCAGGACGGCTACTACACCGCCTACCGCCACCTCGCCGACGAGAACCCCGACGTGGTCTTCCACCTGGGCGACTACATCTACGAGTACGGCATCGTGCCGACCGGCGGCAACCGCGGGGTCCCGGTGCCCGAGCAGTACCGCGTGCAGTGCGACACTCTCGACCGCTTCCGCATCCAGTACGGCCTCTACAAGAGCGACCCCGACCTGCAGGCCGCCCACCACCGGGCGCCGTGGATCGTCACCTGGGACGACCACGAGGTGCTCGACAACTGGGCGGGCCCGCACGGCCCCGGCGGCGAGGTGACCGAGCAGGACTACCTGGTGATCCGCGCCAACGCCTTCCGCGCCTTCTGGGAGAACCTGCCCGTCCGCGTGCCCGCCGTGCAGGGCCCGGACGCCCGCATCTACCGCAGGTACACCTTCGGCGACCTGGCCGAGTTCAACGTGCTCGACACCCGGCAGTACCGCGACGACCAGGTGTGCGGCGACGGGCAGCAGGTCGACTGCGCCGACCGCCTCGACCCGGCCAGGCAGATGCTCGGCGCCGAGCAGGAGCGGTGGTTACTCGACGGCATGGGCGCCTCCCGCGCCCGGTGGAACGTGCTCGCCCAGCAGGTCGCCATGATGCAGCTCGACTTCGACCCCGGCCCCGCCCAGAAGCTCAGCATGGACCTCTGGGACGGCTACAAGGCCGCCAAGGACCGCCTGATCAACGGCATGATCGAGCGCGAGGTCGGCAACCCGGTGGTGCTGACCGGCGACATCCACTACAACCTGGCCGGCGAGCTCAAGCAGAACTTCGACGACCCCGCCTCCCGCGCGGCCGGCGTGGAGTTCGTCTGCACCTCGGTCAGCAGCGGCGGCAACGGCAACCCTGACACCGGCCTGCCTCCGGGCGGCACCGACCCGATCAACCCGCACCTGCGCTTCTCCAGCTACCAGCGCGGCTACGTCTCCTGCGAGGTGACCCGCGACCAGTGGCGGGCCGATTTCAAGGTCGTCCCGTACGTGGACCGCCCCGGTGCCCCGGTCTCCACCAGGGCGAGCCTCGTCACCCTCGACGGCGCCCCCGGCCTGCAGGCGCTCTAGGAAGGATCGATCATGCGTCACCTCGCCACCGCGCTCGCCGTCGCCGTCACGCTCACCGCAGGAGCCGCCTGGAACCCCGCCGTCGTCACGGCAACCGCAGAAACCACCCGGAACCCCGCCGCGACCGCCGGGAAGCCCTCCGGCGACCTCACCCCCATCGCGGGCGCCGACCGGCTCGTCGCCGCGCTCGGCATGGACCCCGCCTGCCCCGCCAAGATCGAGATCGGCATGCGCAGCGACGCGGAGAAACCCGCGTACGCCACGATGGACGTCGAGATCGACCCACCGCTGACCGCTTCCCGGTCGATGCTGACCAGCTACCTGCCGCCCGGATACGAGCTCGGCGCGAAACTGCTGGTCGCCGTCCCGCCCGAGACCAGCGAGGGCACGTACGAGCTGCGGCTGCGCACCCGCGCCAAGACGCTGAAGGTGCCGGTCGACGTCGTGCCCCTCGACAAGCTCGACAACGGCGGCAACCTCGCGCTGCACCGCCCCGTCACCGCCTCCTCCCAGCACACCAACGCCAACTACCCGCCGTGCAGCGTCGCCGACGGCGACACCTCCTCCAACGGCTGGGCCGGCGGCAACGGCTGGAACGACGCCACCAGCCGGTCCTGGCCGGACACCATCGCCGTCGCGCTGGGCGGGCCGGAGCAGGTCTCCCGCGTCGACCTGTACACCCTCGACACCGAGCGTTACCCGGCGTCGCGCCACGGGCTGCGCGACTGGGACGTCCAGGCCCAGGTGAACGGCGAGTGGCGGACGGTCGCGCAGGTGCGCGGCAACACCGCCGGCAATGTGCGCTCGGACTTCGCGCCCGTCACCGCGGACGCCGTCCGCATCGTCGCGCTCGCCTCCAACGGCGCCAACGACTACACGCGGATCATCGAGATCGAGGTCCGCTGACCGGACCCGGCAGGGCTCATGCTCACGTGGAGCAGGCGACCGCCGGCCGGCGTTCATGTGCGGAGCCGGCGGTAGGGCAGTCCGGGAAGGGGGGTACGCCACCGCTCCCGCCTTCGGCCTCCCCAGGTCGCGACGATGTGGCCGGAGCCGGGTCGGGCGACACCCGAGGAGCGGATGTTCTCCTGGGCTTACATGGCCGTAAATGATCCGGTTGATGTGGGACGGTGTGATCACGAGGTGTTGCCGACGGCGGCACGTCGGCGGCGCCGCTGCGGGTGACCGACTGGGCGAGCGCGTCACCCCGCTTCGGCGAGAAGGCCACGCTCACGGCTGACACCCGCTACCACGTCAACGGCACCCCGGACGGCCGCAAGGTCACCGTCTGGCAGGTGTCCGTGCCGGTCGACCCGGCCCGCGAGGCCGTCTCGTTCACCACCTCCCCGACCCCCAACCTGAAGATCTTCACGCTCAGCGCCCGCGCCTGAGCGTCAGGCTCTCTCGTCGTGGCGACCGGCCCGAAAATACCGGGCGATGTCAGCGCGGTTGAAGTAGCGTCGGCCGTCATGACACTCCCCCGAGAACGACCCCCCTTCGTGGCCGCCGAGTGCACGCAGCTCGTGGGCTGGCTCGACATGCAGCGCGCGATCGTCCAGTGGAAATGCGAAGGGCTGTCGGAGGAGGACGCGCACCGCCCTGTCCTGCCCACCTCGCCCCTCATGACGGTGGCCGGTGTGCTCTCCCACCTGCGCTGGACCGAGCACTGCTGGTTCGAGGTGCTCTTCATGGGCCGCTCTGCCGCCGGCAACCCGCAGTTCGACGAGGAGGCGGAGGAGGACGCCGACATGTTCGCCGACGGCGTGCCGACGGGCCGGCTGCTCGACGACTACGAGCGCCAGTGCCGGGCCTCCAACGAGATCATCGCCGCTCATTCGCTCGACGACGTCGGCAAGCATCCCGACTTCCGCTCCGCGCAGGCGAGCCTGCGCTGGATGGTGATCCACATGGTGGAGGAGACCGCCAGGCACGCCGGCCACCTCGACACGATCCGCGAGCTGCTCGACGGAGAGAAGGGCTACTTCTAGAGGCCGAGGACCTCGGCCGGCTCGGCGATGATGCGCTGGATGATCATTCCGGCCGCCCCCAGAACCGCCGCATCCGGGCCGATCTTCGAGACCACGAGGGCGGGCGGGCTGTCGCGCATGTGCGCCAGCCTGGCCCCCAGCCCGTCGGCCACGGGCCCTTCCAGCCACGGGAACAGCGGCGCGAAGACGCCGCCGAGCACGATCATGCCCGGGTCGAGCAGGTGCACGGCCGAGGTGAGTGCCACGCCGAGGGCGTGCCCGGCCCGCGCGCACGTCTCCAGCGCCCGCGGGTCGCCCGACTCCAGCCGTGACACCAGCGCGGAGACCGAGTCCAGCGCTCCGAGCAGGGTGTCCTGCCCGGCATAGACCTCCAGGCAACCGCGGCCGCCGCACCGGCACGCGGGCCCGTCGGGCACGACGACGACGTGGCCCAGCTCGCCCGCCAGCCCGAACGTGCCCCTGAACAGGCTGCCGGCCACCACGAGCCCGGCGCCGACGCCGATCTCGCCCGACACGTAGAGGAAGTCCGTCTCCCGCGCGCCGAACCACAACTCGCCGAGCGCCGCCAGGTTGGCCTCGTTGTCGATGGCGAACGGCAGGTCGACCAGGCCGGCCACCCGTATGTCCCGCCAGCCGAGATGCGGCGCGCTGCGCAGCGTCTCGCCCTCGACCGTGCCGGGCACGGCGAGCGCGGCGCCGATGACCCGCAGCCCGGCCGCCCCGGCGTCATCGATGGTCTCCTTGGCCAGTCCGCGCAGTTCTTGCAGGAGATGCGCGGGGTCGGAGTTGCGGTTGTCGGCCGGGCGGGTGCGGCGCAGGCGTACGGTGCGGGTGAGGTCGACCACGCAGGCCGCCAGATAGTCGACGTTGATCTCCAGTCCCAGCGTGGCCACCCGGTGGCCGCTGAGGCTCACGGCGACCCCCGGGCGGCCCCGCTCGCCGCCCCTGACAACGCCGCGTTCGGTCACCACCCCCGCCTCCAGCAGGTCGGCGACGAGGCTGGACACGGTGGTCTTGGTGAGCCCGGTCAGCTCGGCGAGCGCGGCGCGGGTGTGCGGCCCCGATCGGTGGATCGCCCCGAGTACGACGGCCAGGTTGCGGGCACGCATGGAATCATGACGGACCCCTCTTGACGTCACCATGCCCACCTCCTCAGGATTATGTACAGATTATGGACTAAAGGCCAAAAGGACGCACCATGACCGCATTCACGCCCACCCCCGACGACCGCTTCACCTTCGGCCTCTGGACCGTCGGGTGGCAGGCCCGCGACCCGTTCGGCGACGCCTCCAGGCCGCCGCTCGACCCGGTCGAGAGCGTGCACCGCCTGGCCGAGCTCGGCGCGTACGGTGTCACCTTCCACGACGACGACCTCCTCGCGGTCGAGCCCGACCGGGACAAGGCCATCGCGGCGTTCAGGAAGGCCCTCGACGAGACCGGCATGAAGGTGCCGATGGCCACCACCAACCTGTTCACCCACCCGGTCTTCAAGGACGGCGCGCTCACCAGCAACGATCGCGACGTGCGGCGCTACGCCCTGCGCAAGGTCATGCGCAACATCGACCTGGCCGCCTCGCTGGGCGCGAAGACGTACGTCTGCTGGGGCGGCCGCGAGGGCGCCGAGTCCGACGCCGCCAAGGACGTCAAGGCGGCCATGGAGCGCTACAAGGAGGGCCTGGACCTGCTCTGCTCGTACGTCCGCGACCGCGGCTACGACCTGCGCTTCGCCCTGGAGCCCAAGCCCAACGAGCCCCGCGGCGACATCCTGCTGCCCACGATCGGCCACGCCCTGGCGCTGATCAACGAGCTGGAGCACCCCGAGATGGTGGGCGTCAACCCCGAGGTCGGCCACGAGCAGATGGCCGGGCTCAACTTCGTGCACGGCATCGCCCAGGCGCTGTGGCACGGCAAGCTCTTCCACATCGACCTCAACGGCCAGCACGGGCCGAAGTACGACCAGGACCTGATCTTCGGCCACGGCGACCTCAAGAGCGCGTTCTTCCTGGTCGACCTGCTGGAGAACGGCGGCTACGACGGTCCCCGCCACTTCGACTACAAGCCGCTGCGCACCGAGGACCGCGAGGACGTGTGGGTCTCGGCGGCGGCGAACATGCGGACCTACCTGATCCTCAAGGAGAAGTCCCGCACCTACCGGGCCGACCCCGAGGTCCAGGAGGCCCTGCGCGCCTCCCGCGTGGACGAGCTCGCCCAGCCCACCCTCGCGGCCGGTGAGACGTGGGCCGACCTGGCCAAGGACGACTTCGACCCCGAGGCCGCGGCCGAGCGCGGCTTCCACTTCACCCGGCTGAACCAGCTCGCGCTCGAACACCTCATGGGGGTACGCGAATGACGAAACCCATCAGTGTCCAGCTCTACACCGTCAGGGAGCCGCTGACCGCGGACCGCGACGACGTGCTGCGGCGGATCTCGGAGATCGGCTACACCGCGGTCGAGCCGTACGATCCCGCCTCCGACCCCAAGGGTTTCCGTCAGGTCGCCGACGACCTGGGGCTCCGCGTATCGAGCACGCACGCGGGCGCGCTGCTCCGCGAGGAGCCCGCCGAGGTCTTCGACGCGATCGCCACGCTCGGCACCGACCTGGCGATCGTCCCTGGCGGGATCGCGCACGAGGAGTTCACCACCGCCGACGGCATCGCCCGTACGGCCGACCTGCTGAACGGCCTGGCCGAGCAGGCGGCCGGGCACGGGATGCGGATCGGCTACCACAACCACTGGTGGGAGCTCGAACCGAGGATCGACGGCCGGCACGCCATCGAGGTGCTGGCCGACCGGCTGGCTCCCGAGGTGTTCCTGCAGCTCGACACCTACTGGGCGGCGGTGGGCGGCGCCGACGTGCCCGCCCTGCTCGGCCGCCTCGCGGAGCGCGTGATCGCGCTGCACGTCAAGGACGGCCCGGTGGTCAAGGGCGAGCCGCACACCGCGGTCGGCAGGGGCGTCATGCCCGTGCCCGAGATCCTCGCCGCCGCCCCTGACGCCTGGCGCGTCGTCGAGCTCGACGAGTGCGCCACCGACGTCTTCGCCGCCCTGGCGGACAGCCACGTCCATCTCACCTCTTTGGAGAGCCTTTGAGCAACGGCCCCGTCGGCGTCGCCCTGGTCGGCGCCGGAGTCATCAGTGGCCAGTACCTCCGCAACCTCACCACCTTCCCCGACGTGCGCGTGCTCGCCGTCGCGGACCTCGACGCCGACCGGGCCGCGACGGTCGCCCGCGAGCACGGCGTGCCCGTCTCCGGCGACCTCGGCACGGCGCTCGCGCTGCCCGAGGTGGAGATCGTGGTCAACCTCACGGTCCCGTCCGCGCACGCCGCCGTCGCGCTGGAGGCCCTGCGAGCCGGCAAGCACGTGTACGGCGAGAAGCCCTTCGCCATGGACATGGACGAGGGCTCGAAGGTCATGGCCGAGGCCGCCAACCGGGGCCTGCGCCTCGGTTGCGCCCCCGACACCTTCCTGGGCGCCGGGCTCCAGTCGGCCCTGCACGCCCTGCGCGCCGGCCTCATCGGCACGCCGGTCGCCGTCGCGGCGGCCACGCAGAGCCTCGGCCCCGAGTCGTGGCACCCCAACCCCGAGTTCTTCTACCAGCCCGGCGGCGGTCCGCTCTTCGACCTCGGCCCTTACTACCTGACCGCCCTCGTGTCCCTGTTCGGCCCGGTCGAGCGGGTCGCGGCCGGCACGCGCAAGGCCCGCGAGCAGCGCGTCGTCGGGTCAGGGCCCAAGGCGGGCACGGCCTTCCCCGTCGATGTCCCCACCCACGTCAACGCCCTGCTGGACTTCCCGGGAGCCGCCACGGCGACGGCGACGTTCAGCTTCGACTCGCCCGTCAACCGCAGGGTGATCGAGGTCATCGGCACCGAGGGCGCGCTGTCGCTTCCCGACCCCAACACGTTCGAGGGCCCGCTGCTGGCTCGCGGCCTGCACGACACGGACTGGCGCGAGCTGCCCGTGTCGGGCACGACGGTGAGCCGCGGCATCGGCGTGCTGGACCTGGCCCGGTCGCTGCGCGCGGGCACGCCGCACAGGGCGTCGGGCGAGCTGGCGTATCACGTGCTGGAGCTCATGTCGTCGATCGCACAGTCAGGGGAGCGTTCGGAGTTCCGTCCCATCACCTCCACCACGACCGCCCCCGAACCGCTGCCCGCCGACTGGGATCCGCACGCGGCCACCCTGTCCTGATCCAGCGGTTGGCCATACTTCGCACAACGGAGTATGGTCAACCGACATCCCCGGCTTCGATCCATCGATGCCGCCTACCTGCCCAGGCTGAACGGGATCGCGGCGGGGACCAGCGCGACGAACCCGTACGGTATCGCGTTGGCTTGAACCGGCCGGACCCGCAAGAATGGCGCGATGGCGGAAAGTGCCGAGACCGACTGGGTCTCCAGGTTCGCGGACGAGGTGATCTCCGAGGCGGAGAGACGCGCTCCGGGCAAACCGATCGTCTGCGCATCGGGGTTGAGCCCATCCGGCCCGATCCACCTGGGCAACCTGCGTGAGGTCATGACCCCCCACCTGGTCGCCGACGAGATTCGCCGGCGTGGTCTCGACTGCGTGCACCTGCTGTCGTGGGACGACTACGACCGGTTCCGCCGGGTCCCCGCGGGCGTCGACCCGTCCTGGGCCGAGCACATCGGCAAGCCGCTGACCTCGGTGCCCGCCCCTCCCGGCAGCGTGCACGCCAACTGGGCCGAGCACTTCAAGGCGCCGATGACCGAGGCGCTCAAGGAGCTGGGCGTCGACTATCGCGGCATCAGCCAGACGGAGCAGTACACATCGGGCGCCTACCGCGAGCAGATCCTGCGGGCGGTGCGCGAGCGGGCGGCGATCGACGGCGTGCTGTCGCGCTACCGCTCGAAGCAGGTCGAGGACTATTTCCCGTACAAACCCTACTGCGACCTGTGCGAGCGCGACCTGACGACGGTCACCGCCTACGACGACGAGACCACCGAGCTGGCCTACACCTGCGAGTGCGGCTTCGGCGAGACCGTCCGGCTGGCCGAGCACGACCACGGCAAGCTGGTGTGGAAGGTCGACTGGCCGATGCGCTGGGCCTACGAGGGGGTGATCTTCGAGCCATCCGGGGTCGACCACCACTCTCCCGGCTCCGCCTGGATCGTCGGCGGGCAGATCGTGGGCGAGGTGTTCGGCGGCCGGCAGCCGATCGGCCCCATGTACGCGTTCGTCGGCATCACCGGCATGGCCAAGATGAGCAGTTCCAAGGGCGACGTGCCGACCCCGGCCGACGCCCTGGAGATCATGGAGGCGCCGGTGCTGCGCTGGTTGTACGCCCGCCGCAAGCCCGCACAGTCCTTCAAGATCGCCTTCGATCAGGAGATCCAGCGTCTCTACGACGAGTGGGACGCCCTGGGCCGCAAGGTCGCCGCCGGGCAGGCCCAGCCCGCCGAGCTGGCCGCGCACAGGCGCGCGGTCGGCACCGCCGCGGGCCCGCTGCAGGCCACGCCGCACCCGATCCCCTACCGCACGCTGGCCTCCGTTCTCGACATCACGACCGGGCACGCCGGGCAGACCCTGCGCATCCTGAGCGACCTCGACGCGGTCGGCTCGCTCGACGACGCCCGCCCGCGCCTGGACAAGGCTCAGAGCTGGGTCGACGACCACCTGCCCGCCGACCAGCGCACCCGCGTGCGCGGGACGCCCGACCAGGAGCTGCTCGACTCGCTCGACCCCGGCGCGCGCGAGTCGCTGCGGCTGCTGGCCGACGGCCTCGACGACTGGTCGATCGAGGGCCTCACCACGCTGGTGTACGGCGTGCCGAAGGTCCAGGCCGGGTTGCCGGCGGACGCCAAGGCGACGCCGGAGCTTAAGGCGGCGCAGCGGGCCTTCTTCGCCCTGCTCTACAAGCTGCTCGTCGGCCGCGAGACCGGCCCCAGGCTGCCCACGCTGCTGATGGCCGTGGGCGCCGACCGGGTGCGCAAGCTCGTCGGCACGTGAAGGGCGTCGTCCTGATCACCGGCATCTCGGCCGCCGGCAAGTCCACCGTGGCGCAGGCCCTGGCCGAGCGGCTGCCGCGCTCTGCCCATGTGCGGGGCGACGTGTTCCGGCGCATGGTGGTCGGCGGCCGTGCCGAGATGACGCCGGAGGCCACGGACGAGGCGCTGCGCCAGCTCCACCTCCGTTACCGCATTGCAGCGAAAAGTGCGGACATGTATTACGAAGCCGGTTTCACATCAATTGTTCAGGACGTCGTTATTGGCAGGGATTTGGAGCGGTTTACGAAAATGGTCCTTTCTCGTCCCCTGCAGGTCGTCGTCCTCGCTCCCGACGCGGCGGCCGTGGAGCGCCGCGAGCGGGCGCGCGGCAAGCGCGGCTACGCGGGCGGATGGACGATCGCCCAGCTGGACGCCGTGTTGCGCGACGAGACGCCGCGCATCGGCCTGTGGCTCGACACCTCGTGGCAGACCCCGGAAGAAACCGTGAACGAAATTATCTCTCGGGTCGGCGAGGCCCAAATAGAAGGCGATTGATAAGAACCTGACCCATGCAAGGAATCATCAAGTGAGCTGCATGCGAAAGGGGGGATTTTTCTGCCATGAACAAGCAGCCTCTCGCCGCCAGCGTCAGTGTCATCGTTCCGGCGATGAACGAGGCCGAGAACCTCCCTCACGTGTTCGCCACGCTGCCCGACTGGATCGACGAGGTGATCCTGGTCGACGGCAACTCGACCGACGACACCGTCGCCGTGGCGCGCGGGCTGCGCCCCGGGCTCCGGGTGGTCACGCAGACACGGCGCGGCAAGGGCAACGCCCTCATCGAGGGTTTCCAGGCCGCACGCGGCGACATCATCGTCATGATCGACGCCGACGGGTCCACCAACGGCCGGGAGATCCGCTCGTTCGTCGCCACGCTCCTCAACGGCGCCGACTTCGCCAAGGGCTCCCGGTACGCCCCTGGTGGCGGCTCGGACGACCTCAGTCCGATCCGCTCGCTCGGCAACAAGGTCCTCACCGGGCTGACGAATCTCCTCTACGGCACCCGCTACACCGACCTCTGCTACGGCTACAACGCCTTCTGGACCCGCCACCTCGACGCCCTCGACCTCGACTGCGACGGCTTCGAGATCGAGACCCTGATGAACGTCCGGGCCGCCCAGGCCGGCCTCGTCATCCGCGAGGTCCCCAGCCACGAGCGCTCCCGCATCCACGGCGAGAGCAACCTGCACGCCCTGCGCGACGGCTGGCGCGTGCTCAGAACGATCCTGCGGGAGCGCGGTCACGGCAGCGCCGTCACGGCCCAGGCGCAGGTGGCCCTGGCGAAGTGAGGCGGTGGCGCCGGCCACGTGAATGGTGACATTCTCTGACAATGCGCTACATAGTGATCGGAGCGGGAGCAGTCGGGGGAACCATCGGGGCCCGCCTGTTCCAAGGCGGCCACGACGTTCTGCTCATCGCGAGGGGCGCTCACCACGACGCGCTCCGACGTGACGGCCTGCGCCTGATCACCCCGGAATCCACCGAGATCCTCGCCATCCCCACCGCCGACGGCCCTGTGCCCACCCGCGACGGCGACGTGCTGATCCTGGCCACCAAGTCGCAGGACACCATCGCCGCACTCGGCCCGTGGCCGACCGGCCTGCCCGTGGTCTGCGCCCAGAACGGCGTCGCCAACGAGCGCATGGCCCTGCGGCGGTTCGAGCACGTCTACGGCATGTGCGTGTGGTTGCCCGCCGAGCACCTGCAGCCCGGCGTGGTGACGGCGAACGGCCACCCGTACTCCGGCATGTTGCACGTCGGGCGCTATCCACAGGGTGTGGACGAACTCGCCGAGCAGATCGCCACCGACCTCGGCAAACGCGGACTCGTCGGGCGGGCCGTCCCCGACGTGATGCGCTGGAAGCACGGCAAGCTGATCGGCAACCTGGGCAACGCCGTCGAGGCGCTGCTCGGCCGCGTGGACGGAATCATCGAGGTGGTCACGCGGGCCAGGGTGGAGGCCATGACCGTGCTCGACACGGCCGGCATCGCGTACTCGACGAGCGAGGAGGAGGCCGAAGGGCGCGGCCGGCGGGTCGACGTCCGCCCGGTCGAGGGCGCCCAGCGCGGCGGCGGGTCGTCGTGGCAGAGCCTGGCCAGGGGCAGCGGCTCGATCGAGGCCGACTACCTCAACGGCGAGATCGTCCTGCTCGGCCGGCTGCACGGCGTGCCCACCCCCGTCAACGAGGTGCTGCGGCGCGAGGCCGACAGGGCCGCCCGCGAGAAGCTGCCGCCCGGCTCGATGCGGCTGGAGACGCTGCGGGCGCTCATCGACGAGCGTTGCGCATCCTGATCCCGCTGAACTCCAGCGTGCTCGCCGTCACCTCGTTCCAGAACGGCCACAGGTCGGCCATCACCCTGAGCTGGATGCCGGCCGCCTCGTGCAGCTCGAACAGGTCGGAGACCGGCTCAGGCGGGCCCAGCGGCACCACGGGGACCGTCGCGACCACGGCGTGCGGCGGATCGCCGATGGGCTTGAAGTCGTCGGCCGGGAGCCGGTAGGCGTACAGCCGGACGTCCATGATGGCCCGCAGCCAGCCGTACTCGACGGCGTGGACCCGATCGCCGCAGCCCACGCCGACGATCCGGTCGAGGTCCTCCTGGGTGGTGCGCGGCCCTGCCCACGCCATCGCCCGCGGGCAGGCGCGGGGGAACCAGTAGTCGGGGCACCGGTCGTGGCCGACCGCCCACACGTAGGGTTCGGTCCGCACGGACGTCGGCGCGACATGCGGCACGAACCGCTCGATCGTCGGGTCCTCGGAGAAGTGCAGCACCTCGCCTGGTCCAGGTCTCATGGAGCCCATCATGGCGCATATCCCGCCGTCGCCAGGGCAGGGGAAACCCGCTCTGTCGACAAGGGGTGAGTTTGGATGATCTTTTTAGGCGTGCTTCTGGTCCTGCTCGCCGGCGCCGCCGTCGTACTGGTCCTCACTGAGGAGAGCGCCAGGTACATCCTGTTCGGATACACCTTCGAGCCCGGTCATCTGGAGACGTTCCTCTCGGGGGCGGCCGTCGCGGCCGTCCTGCTCGCCGGGTTCTGGCTGATCGGCTCGGGGTCCCGCAGGATCGCCAGGCAGCGCCGCAGGCTGCGCAGCGCCAAGGCCGAGGCCTCCAGCCGGGTGGCCCGGCTGGAGGACGAGAAACGCGATCTCGAACGCCGGCTCAAACACGACGGCGCCCCCGGTGACCGTCTCGTGTCGCGCGGCTCCGAGGACGCGCGGTGATGACGCTGGTCAGGCGTTCGCGCTCTGGCGTGCGGGGAGCAGGTTGCCCTCACGCCAGAGCGCGAACCCCGTGATCAGCGCGCCGAGCCCCTCCCAGAGCCCGACGCCGAAGAACTTGCCCGGCGCCGCGCCCGTCAGCACCAGCGTGGTGAACACCGCGAACGTCACGAGCCGGAACGGCACCGTCCAGCGGAAGAACGGGGTGTAGTTCGCCGAGGCCGCGAAGACGTAATAGACGCCCATGTTGACCGCCGCCATCGACGAAGCGGCCATGTAGACCAGCGTGTAGTCCCCCGCCGGCCTGCTGTCGAGCACCTCGAAGCCCAGCATGACCAGCAGGGTGTCAGGAGAGATCAGACCGAGCAGGCCGAGGGCGAAGGCGAGGAAACCGAAGACCGCGATGGTCCAGCCGGAAAAAGAACGCGGGAGACGCACAGAAATCCTTCCAAAGGGGGGTGTACTCTGCGAGGCGATCTCATCATGCACCCGGAGGTCGCATGCCCCCCACGCGTGGCCGCCCCATCGCGCTGAAAGTCCTCATCCTCCTCCTCGTCCCGCTGCTGTCCCTCGTGGGCCTGTGGGCGTTCGCCGCGGGGCTGACCGGCGGCGACGGCGTTCGACTGCTGGCAATCAACGACCTGGCGAGCAACCTGGCCATCCCGTCGGAGCAGGTCAACATCCACCTGCAACACGAGCGGCTCGTCTCGACGCAGTTCCTGGCCACGGGCAAGGGCGCCGGCAAGGTGGCCCAGCAGCGTAAGGCCACCGACAAGGCCATGGCCACGTTCCGCAGGTTGACCAGGACCCATCAGGACCTGACCCCCGCCATGACCACGCAGCTCAACGCGCTGAACGCCAAGCTCGGCCAGCTCCCCGACCTTCGGCGCGCGGTCGACGGCGGCACGATCGCGCCGCTCGACATCGTCGAGGGCTACAGCCAGATCGTCGACGCGTCCTTCCGTATGTACGACGCCATGGTGCTGATGCCCGACATGTCCCTCTACAAGCAGGCCAGGGCGGTCACGATGCTCGGCGAGGCCAAGGACATGTTGTCCAGGGAGCAGGCGGTGATCGCGGTGGTGCTCGCCAAGGGCAAGGTGGAGCCCAGGGAGCGGGGGGCGTTCACGGCCATGGTCGCCACCAGGCGGCTGCTCTACACCCAGGCGCTCTCCCACCTGGACAACGAGCTGCGCGGCCCGTACGAACGGCTGGCCTCGTCGCCGGTCTACCGGGAGTTCGTACGCACCGAGGACGCCATCCGCACGCGGTCCGCCGCCATCGGCCTGCCACCTACGGCGGCCACCTGGCCCGTCGACGCCCAGAACCTGTGGCAGGCCGTCGAGCGCAACCAGGCCGAGGCCGTGCAGGGCATCACCGCCCGGGTCACGCCGACGGCCATCGGCATGCTGGTCAAGCTCGGCGTGGCGGGCGGCGTGGGCCTGATCGCCGTCATCGCCTCGATCGTGCTCTCGCTGCGCTTCCGCAGGCGCCTGGTGAGCGAGCTGGCCGGGCTCCGCGACGCGGCCACGGAGCTGGCCGAGGTGCGCCTGGCCGAGCTGATCAGGCGGCTGCGCAAGAACGTGGACCAGCCCACGCCCGAGGAGGTGGCGCCGCTCAAGGTCAAGACCAGCACCTCCGAGGTGAGCGACATCGTCCAGGCGTTCAACGAGGTGCAGTCCACGGCCGTAGAGGCCGCGCTGGGGCAGGCCAAGCTGCGGCACGGCGTCAGCCAGGTCTTCGTGAACCTGGCCAGGCGCAACCAGTCGCTGCTGCACCGGCAGCTGCTGCAGCTCGACAGCATGGAGCGGGCCACCGAGGAGCCGGAGACACTGGCGGACCTGTTCAAGCTCGACCACCTCACCACCCGCATGCGCCGGCACGCGGAGAGCCTCATCATCCTGTCCGACCAGGCGCCGGGGCGCAGCTGGCGCAACCCGGTGCCGGTGCACGACGTGCTGCGCGCGGCCGTCGCGGAGGTCGAGGAGTACGAGCGGGTCGAGGTGCTCCAGCCGCCGCCGGTCTCCCTGCTGGGCTCGGTGGTCACGGACGTGGCTCACTTGGTGGCCGAGCTGGTGGAGAACGCCACCCTGTTCTCGCCGCCGCAGACCAAGGTGGACGTGCGCAGCTCCAGCACCGCGCACGGCCTCATGATCGAGATCGAGGACCGCGGCCTCGGCCTGCCCCGCGTCGAGCTCGACGAGCTCAACGAGCGGCTGGCGAAGGTGCCGGAGTTCGACCTGGCGCAGAGCGACCGGCTCGGCCTGTTCGTGGTCGGCAGGCTCGCGTCCAGGCACGGCATCAAGGTCACCCTGGCGCCCTCGCCGTACGGCGGGCTGACCTCGATGGTCGCCCTGCCTTCGTCGCTGCTGGCCGACCAGCCGGCGCTCAGCGGCCGGTGACGGGCCCGGTGACAGGCATGGCGCCGGTCGGTGTCAGGCGGCACGGGCCTGCCGCCGGCGACCGCGCCCGAGGCGTGGTCGCTGTGCAGGTGGGTCAGGATGACGGTGCCGGTGTCGGCGGGCGACACCCCCACGGCCGCAAGCTCGCCGGCCAGCGTGCCGGGGACCGGCTGCCCAGATGGCCGCCGGTGAGTCGATGCCGCCGATGCCGGTGTCGACCAGCGTCAGGCGGCCGGCCGCGTCACGCAGCAGATAGCAGTGAAAGTGCAGGACCCACGGCTCGTCGGGCAGGTCCGAGCCGGCGAACATCTCGGCGAGCGGGCGTCGGATGGCGGGGCCCATGGGGCCCATGGCGTCGCAGAGCGGGGTCACCTCGACGCCCGGACACGGTGATCGGTCGGTGCGGCACCCGGTAAGGCTACGTGGTCGCTCAGGCGGCGACCGGCTCGCGCGGGACGTACTCGTTCTCGACGTCGGCGGCGTAGACGGCGCGGCGGCAGTGGGCGCACCTGTACATGATCGGGCCTTCGTCGAGCTCGTTGTGGCACCGCGGGCAGTTGACGGTCTTCATGATGCTCCCCCAGGAGTCTCTCTTCGTCCTCATGGAACCCTCATCGAGTTGCAGGGATCCTGCATGCCACTTGATATGACGTCGCTACGCCGATGGGGGTTGTGTCCTTCGGTGCACCGAGCGCGGTAATTTTCCTCGCCCTGCGGTGCCGAGAAGAACATTGTCACGCGTCTACCCCGCGTTCGCCGGTTAAGACACGGGAACGGCCCGGGAATAGTCCAAGCGGGCTAGGCGTTGCATGGACCAGTTGGTGTGGTATGTTCCCACCAAGCGTCGAGCTCAGGCTCCGCTGATCTTCACCTCGCGGCCCCGCCCCGCTTCACAGGGCCCGGCTTGCGTTCCTTTATGCCAACCCGCTACGGGTTCGGCGCATTCCCCTGAGGGGTCCATCATGTCTGTGCACACCATTCCGCAGCAGCGTGCCTCCACGTCCGTCCGGCATGTGTCCGGCCTTCTGGACGTACGCGACAAATCCGCTTTTCTCCGGGTCGGCCATCTGCCGGGACCCGGCGACGTACGCCTCACACCCGACAAGATCCGCCAGTACGCCCTGCGCCCCGGCGACCACGTGACCGCCTCCTTCGCCGGCAACAAGCTGGTCGGCGTCGAGTCCGTCAACGGCGCCGCACAATGGCGGGACCGTCCCCGCTTCGCCGACCTGACACCGATCCACCCGACAGAACGGCTCCGCATCGAGACAGAGTCGCTCAGCACGCGCGTCATCGACCTGTTCGCCCCCATCGGCAAGGGGCAGCGCGGCCTCATCGTGGCGCCGCCCAAGGCCGGCAAGACCATGGCCATGCAGGCGCTGGCCGCCGGGATCTCCCGCAACCACCCCGAGGCGCACCTCATGGTCCTCCTGGTGGGCGAGCGGCCCGAGGAGGTCACCGAGATGCGCGCCACCATCGACGGCGAGGTCTTCTCCTCCACCTTCGACCACCCCGACCGCGACCACGCCGCCCTGGCCGAGCTGGCCATCGAACGGGCCAAGCGGCTCGTCGAGGCGGGGCAGGACGTGGTGCTGCTGCTCGACTCGCTGACGCGGCTCGGGCGCGCGTACAACAACCTGGCTCCAGGCGGGGGACGCGTGCTCACCGGCGGCATCGACGCCACCGCCCTCTACCCGCCCAAACGTTTCTTCGGCGCCGCCCGTAACGTCGAGGGCGGCGGCTCGCTCACCATCCTCGCCACCGCGCTGGTGGACACCGGTTCGCGGATGGACAACAGCCTGTACGAGGAGTTCAAGGGCACGGGCAACATGGAGCTGCACCTCACCCGCGAATTGGCCGAGCGGCGGTTGTTCCCGGCCGTCGACCTGGACGCCTCAGGCACCCGGCGGGAGGAGATCCTGCTGCACCCGCAGGAGCGGCAGGTCATCTGGCGGCTGCGCCGGATGCTCACCACGCAGGAGAAGCAGCAGGGGCTCGAGATGCTCGTCGGCAAGCTCCGCGCCACCCCCTCCAACGCCGCGTTCCTCCTCGAAGCGAGCGCGTGACGTGCGTAGACCAGAATGGGCGCATGCTGGCTGACATCGTCGACTATCTGAGCTGTCCCGTGTGCCGTGCGGGGATGCGGATCGACGCGGCGACGGTGCGGTGCGCGCAGGGGCACACGTTCGACGTGGCCAGGCAGGGATACGTCAGCCTTCTGGTCGGCTCCAGGCCGCCGGGCACCGCCGACACCGCCGCGATGGTGGCCGCGCGGGCCGATTTCCTGGACGCGGGGCACTATGCCCCCTTGGCCGACGCCGTGGCCGACGCCGTGCGGGCGCATATGACGCGGCCAGGAAAACATGAGTCGTCCACGGAAACGAGTGACGGCGCCGAGCTGAGGGCGTACCGTGGGGCGCAAATGGAGGCCGGTGACGGCCCGGGGCCGGCTGGTCGCGGGCGCGGGCCGGGGATCGTCGAGGGTCGTCGCGCGGAAGGCAGGTCGGCGCCGGTGATCGTCGACGCAGGAGCGGGCACCGGGCACTACCTGGCGGCCACGCTCAACGCGGTGACCGATGGCATCGGGATGGCATTCGATGTGTCGAAGCACGCTGTGCGGCGGGCGGCGCGGGTGCATCCGAGGGCGGGAGCGTTCGTGGCCGACGTGTGGTGGCCCCTCCCGATCCGGGATGGGGTGGCCGATGTGGTGATCGACGTGTTCGCGCCCAGGAACGGGCCGGAGTTCGGCAGGATCCTGCGGCCCGGTGGCGTCGCGGTGGTCGTCACTCCCGCGAAGGCGCATCTGAGCCCGCTGGTCGAGGAGCTGGGCCTGCTCTCCGTGGACGACGAGAAGGAGCGCAGGGTGGCTCGGAGCCTGGAGGGGTTCGCCGAGCGCGAGCGGCGTTCGGTGGAGTTCGACATGGAGTTGGGGCACGACGACATCGCCCAGGTGATCGGAATGGGCCCGAGTGCGTGGCATACCGACGCGACCACACTCGATGAGCGAATTGCCTCATTTATCGCCCACAACGTCGCGAAAGGACGTCATAAAGTAACGACCCGTGCGGCGTTTCACCTGTCTATCTACGAGCCCACCCCCGATCAAGTGCCGTTCCTTGACGGGCCGGCGTGACCGATGTTACCGATGGGGCATTTAGTCCGAAATTCCCCCACATTTCCCAAGTATTTCCCCGGCACAGGCGCAATACTGGACGACATCCATCGCCCCGAGGCGAAGGACTTCAGGGAGGGAGCGCGCCGGATGAAGGCGGAGGAACGCTGGCAGGCCAGGTTCCGGGCCTCGCGCATGACGCTGCCGTCCTGGGCTCGCCAGGCCCCCAACCGCTCCATCTACCGTTCCAACGCCACCGGCACCTGGCAGGTCTACGCGTGGGACCGCGTGTCGGGCACCACCCGCCAGGTCACCGACCGGCCCAGGGGCGCGGTGTACGCCGCCATCGACCCGACCGGCCAGTGGATCTACTGGTTCGCCGACTCCGAGGGCGACGAGTTCGGCTCGTGGTGGCGCCAGCCGTTCAACGGCGGCCCCGACGAGCCGGTCGCCCCCGGCATCCCGCCGGGCCAGCCCGGCGGCATCGCGCTGTCCGCGACGGGCGTCGCGGCGATCAGCCTGGCCAGCAGCGGAGCGTTCCGCATCCACCTGGCACGCGCCGGCGAGCCGGCCACACTCCTGTACGAGCACCCCGAGGCCAACTGGGTGACCGACATGTCACTCGACGGTTCCCTGATCGCCGTCAACCACGGCGAGTACGCCGGCTTCCGGCACCCGGCGCTCCGCGTCGTCCGCCACAACGGCGACACGGTCGGCGAGCTCTACGACGGCCCCGGCAAGGGGGTCCTCGGCCTCACCTTCGCCCCGGTCATGGGCGACCGCCGCCTGCTCGCCCTGCACGAGCGCCGACGGCGCCACGAGCCCCTGGTCTGGGACCCGGTGACCGGCGAGCAGCGCGAGATCTGGCTGAAGGACTCCGGCGACCTGGCGGCCGAGTGGTACGACGACGGCCGCGGCCTGCTCATCCTGCGCGACGACCGCGCCCGCAGCCACCTGCACCGCTACGACCTGGCCGGCGGCGTACTGAAGCCCATCGAGACGCCGCACGGCGTGATCGACGACGCCGCCCCGCGGCCCGGCGGCCATGTTGAATACTCCTGGTCGAGCGCCTCCCACCCGCCGGTCATCCGGTCGAGCAACGATCAGGTCGTGGTCAACTCCAGCGGCCCGCCCGCCCCGCCGAGCGTCCCCGTGGAGGACCTCGACGTCGAGGGCGAGGGCGGCCGCATCCACGCGCTGGTCAGCAGGCCCGAGGCCGGCACCTCGCCCTACCCGACGATCTTCCTGCTGCACGGCGGGCCGGCGGCGCACGACCGCGACGCCTTCTCACCCGAGGTCGCGGCATGGGTGGACGCCGGGTTCGCGGTGGTGCGGGTCAACTACCGCGGCTCGACCGGCTACGGATCGGCCTGGCGTGACGCGCTGCGCGGCGACGTCGGGCACACCGAGCTGGCCGACGTGGCCGCCGTGCACCGGTGCGTGGTCGGGCGCGGCGTCGCCGACCCAGGCCGGATGGTGCTCGCGGGCTCGGGCTGGGGCGGCTATCTCACGCTGCTCGGCCTCGGCACCCAGCCCGACCTGTGGACGGCCGGCATCGCGGCGGTGCCGCTGGCCTGCCACCAGACGTCGTACGAGGACGAGGCGGAGAGCCTGCGGGCCTACCACCGGGCGTTGTTCGGCGGCTCACCCGACGAGCAGCCGGAGCGGTACGCGGCCAGCTCCCCCATCACCTACGTCGAGCAGGTGCAGAGCCCGCTGCTGATCCTGGCGGGCGAGAACGACGCCCGCTGCCCGATGCGCCAGGTCGAGAAGTACGTGGCCAAGCTGGCCGAGCACGGGCGCGAGCACGAGGTCTACACCTACGACGCCGCCGCGGGCTCGCTGCTGGTCTCGGAGCGCATCGCCCAGATCGCGTACCAGCTCGATTTCGCCCGAAAGCATGTCAAACTGCACTAACCGCTGACATGTCGTAAGAAGTTGGGCGACTCCGTCGCTTGATCGTCGGGCTTCCCGGCTGTCACCATCACGCCACCGCCGAGCCGGAAGGGCGTACTTGGAGCTCCACGATAGCCACGTTGTCGTGCTAGCGGGCGCGCAGCACCACGATCGCCAGGTCGTCGGCGCTCGGCTCGGAGGCGAAGTCGGCCGCGCCCCTGCGGATGCGCTCGGCCACCGCTCTGGCCGACAGCCCCGCGCACTCGGCCAGCAGCTTGGCCAGGCCGCCGTCGTCGTCGAGCAGCCGCCCGCCGGAGCGCCGCTCGGTCACCCCGTCGGTCACCGCCAGCAGCACGTCGCCGTGGTCGAGGCGGATCGTGTCGGCCTCGAACGCCACCTCGTGGAAGACCCCCAGCAGCGACTGCGGGGTGGTCACCGCCTCGACCTTGCCGCCCGGCCTGAGCCGCAGCGCCTCGGGGTGGCCCGCCGACACCAGGCGCAGCTCCAGCCCTGTCTCCACCGGCGTGATCTCGCCGTGCAGCAACGTGAGGAACCTGGCCCGCTCGCCCTCCTCAAGGATCGCCTGGTTGAGCCGGCCGAGCACGGCCGCCACGCCGTACCCCTCCCTGGCGAGCAGCCGCAGCGTGTGGCGGGCGAGGCCGGTCACGGCGGCGGCCTCGGGGCCGGTGCCGCAGACGTCGCCGATCGCGAAGCGCCACGACCCGTCGCCCGCCTTGAACAGGTCGTAGAAGTCGCCGCCGACCTCGTTGGCCTCGCCGGCGGGTTCGTAGATGACGCCGTAGTCGAGGCCGGGGACCTCGGGCTCGTTGGGCGGCAGCAGGCTGCGCTGGAGCGCGCGGTTGGCGGCCGCCTGCTGGGCGTAGAGCCTGGCGTTGTCCATGGCGAGCGCGGCGCGCCTGCCGATGTCCTCGGCGAACTGGATGACCTCGTCGGGGAAACGGTCGGGGCGGCCCAGGCACATCATGCCGATGCTGCGGCCGCGCGCGGTGAGCGGCACCGCGAGGACGTGCGAGTCGTTCATGTGGAACGCGGAGGTGCCCCTGGTGTCGGCGCCGTCGACGTCCATGCCGTCGAGCTGCTCGCGCAGGCCGTCGATCCTGGCCTCGTCGGCGTGCCAGAGGTAGACCAGCCGCAGCGGGCCCGCGGCGTTGTCGGAGGTGTAGACGGCGCACCAGCTCGACAGCCTCGGCACCACGACCTGGGCGACGATCGCGGGGACCATGTCGGGATCGAGCGTGCCCGCCAGCAGGTCACTCGCGTCGGCCAGGAACCCCAGCCAGTGGGGACCTCTGGAACTTTCCTCCAGCCACTCGGCTGCCACTCTGTCCGCCGAGCCGGGTACCGTGATCCTAGCCCAATGGACACGGGAATCACCCGCGAAGGTGACTCCCCACTCTTCGACATTCGCGGAAGGAGCCTTTGGATCACCCTGGGAGAGGTTTTGTTGCCGCAACTCGACCTGCACGGCATCCCCAAAATGCTTCCAAATCACCTCAAAAGGCTCGTCGGCGACTTGCTCCGCCAAGTCTCCCGCGACCTGCTCTGCGGTGTGGAGCACGCCACCGGTGGCCCACGCGGTCATCACCTCGCGCGTGAACCTCATCGCAGCAGTCACAGCGGTCCCGCCTGGCGCGAACGTCGCAGCGAGCACCGCATGGGGAGAAGCAGTCATCCCAACGTGCCTACCACACTTCCCGTTGACTTGGGGTAAATCCAAGGACAGGACTACGAGCTACTCATCGTGACAGACTTGAATCACTCGCCGGAGCACGCCGCGAGTGAAGGAGGCCCCATGACCACGGCCAACGCCACGCTAACCCCGGAGGAGAGGACCTACACCGAGTCGGATCTCGTTCCCATCCTGGAGACCCTGTTCTCCTGGCGGGACGGTGACTTTCGGCGCCGGGTCCCTCATGCTCCTCCCGGGATACTCAGCGAGGTGCGGCTGCTGCTCAACGAAGTGGCCGACCGGCGCGAGCATCTCTCCAACGAGCTCACCCGCGTACGCAAAGAAGTCGTCAAGGAAGGCCGCTTCGGTGAGCGGCTGACCCCCGGTCCCGGCGTCGGCGCCTGGGCGGAGAGCGTCGAGTCGGTCAACATCCTGATCGATGCCCTGGTCAGCCCGGTGAGCGGCGCGGCCGACGTCATCGACGCGGTGGCCAAGGGCGATCTGTCACGGCGCATCGACCTCGACCGCACGGCGCGCGGCGAGGTGCGGCGGCTGGGCAAGGCCATCAACGGCATGGTCGACCAGCTCGCGCTGTTCAACACCGAGGTGACGAGGGTCGCGCGCGAAGCGGGCACGGAGGGCCGGCTGGGCGGCTCGGCCAACCTGCGGGGCATGTCGGGCAGCTGGCGCGACCTCACCGAGGCCGTCAACACGATGTCGTCCCGCGTGGCCGCGCAGGTGCGCGACATCGCGGTCGTGACCACCGCGGTGGCCAAGGGCGACCTGAGCCGCAAGGTGACGGTCGACGCCGTGGGCGAGATGTTCGAGCTGAAGAACACCGTCAACACGATGGTCGACCAGCTCTCCGGCTTCGCAGAAGAGGTGACGCGAGTCGCCCGCGAGGTGGGCACCGAGGGCCAGCTCGGCGGCCAGGCACAGGTGCCCGGCGTGTCGGGGGTCTGGGAAGACCTCACCGACAACGTCAACTTCATGGCCAACAACCTCACCTCCCAGGTACGCAGCATCGCGACCGTGGCGACGGCGGTGGCCCAGGGCAACCTGTCGAAAAAGATCACCGTCGACGCGCAGGGCGAGATCCTCCAGCTGAAGGACACCCTGAACACCATGGTCGACCAGCTGTCCTCCTTCGCCGACGAGGTCACCCGGGTCGCCCGCGAGGTGGGCACCGAGGGCAAACTGGGCGGCCGCGCCGAGGTGAAGGGCGTGTCGGGCGTCTGGAAAGACCTCACCGACAACGTCAACTCGATGGCCAACAACCTCACCTACCAGGTGCGCAACATCGCCCAGGTGACCACGGCCGTCGCCAACGGCGACCTCACCCGAAAGATCGACGTCGACGCCCAGGGCGAAATCCTGGAGCTCAAGTCGACCATGAACACGATGGTCGAGCAGCTGTCGTTGTTCGCCTCCGAGGTCACGCGAGTCGCCCGCGAGGTGGGCACGGAAGGCCAGCTCGGCGGCCAGGCGCAGGTGCGCGGCGTGTCCGGGGTCTGGAAAGACCTCACCGACAACGTCAACTCGATGGCCAACAACCTGACCTCGCAGGTGCGCCAGATCGCGGCGGTCTCGTCCGCGGTGGCGCAGGGCAACCTGTCCAGGAAGATCACCGTCGACGCGCAGGGCGAGATCCTCCAGCTGAAGGACACCCTGAACACGATGGTCGACCAGCTGTCGTCCTTCGCCGACGAGGTCACCCGGGTCGCCCGCGAGGTGGGCACGCAGGGGCAGCTGGGCGGCCAGGCCCGGGTGCAGGGCGTGTCGGGCGTCTGGAAAGACCTCACCGACAACGTCAACTTCATGGCCAACAACCTGACCTATCAGGTGCGCAACATCGCCGAGGTGACCACCGCCGTCGCCAACGGCGACCTCACCCGAAAGATCGACGTCGACGCCCAGGGCGAGATCCTCGCACTGAAGACCACCATCAACCGCATGGTCGACCAGCTGTCGTCGTTCGCCTCCGAGGTCACGCGAGTCGCCCGCGAGGTCGGCTCGGAAGGCCAGCTCGGCGGCCAGGCCCGGGTCGAGGGCGTCGAGGGCACGTGGAAGCGGCTCACCGAGAGCGTCAACGAGCTGGCCGGCAACCTCACCACGCAGGTGCGCGCCATCGCCACCGTGACCAGCGCCGTGGCGCGCGGCGACCTGACCCGCTCGATCGCCGTCGAGGCGCAGGGCGAGCTGGCGGAGCTGAAGGACTACATCAACTCGATGGTGGCCAACCTCCGCGAGACCACCCAGGCCAACCAGGAACAGGACTGGCTCAAGTCCAACCTGGCCCGCATCTCCAGGCTGATGCAGGGCCACCGCGACCTCCTCGAGGTCGCCAAGCTCACGATGAGCGAGCTGACCCCGCTGGTGTCGGCCCGCTACGGCGCCTTCTACAGCATCGACCCCGAGGGCGACCACGAGCTGATGCTGATCGGCGGCTACGGCGTGCGCCCCGACCGGGGTCCGCGCCAGCGTTTCGCGATCGGCGAGGGCATCGTCGGCCAGGCGGCGGCCGAGGGCCGGCACATCATCCTCGACGACGTGCCACCGGAGTTCATCACCATCGACAGCGGGCTCAGCAGGTCCACGCCCGCCCAGATCGTGGTGCTGCCGATCCTGTTCGAAAGCCGGGTGCTCGGCGCGCTCGAGCTGGCCTCGTTCACGCCGTTCGGCGAGGTGCATCTCGACTTCCTGACGCAGCTCGTCGAGACCATCGGCGTCACGATGAACACGATCATCGCCAACTCCCGCACCGAAGACCTGCTGACCGAGTCGCAGCGGCTCACCAGAGAGCTGCAGGAGCGCTCCGACGAGCTGCAGCGCCAGCAGGAGGAGTTGCGCAGGTCCAACGCCGAACTGGAGGACAAGGCGGCGCTGCTGGCCAAGCAGAACCGCGCGATCGAGATCCAGAACTTCCAGATCGAGCAGGCCCGCCGCACCCTGGAGGAGCGCGCCGAGCAGCTCGCGGTGTCCTCGCGCTACAAGTCCGAGTTCCTCGCCAACATGTCGCACGAGCTGCGCACGCCGCTCAACAGCCTGCTGGTGCTGGCCAAGCTGCTGACCGAGAACGCCGAGGGCAACCTGACCTCGCAGCAGGTCGAGTTCGCCCGCACGATCCACAGCGCGGGCTCGGCGCTGCTCCAGCTCATCAACGACATGCTCGACCTGTCGAAGGTCGAGGCGGGCCGGATGGACATCCACCCGATCCAGGTGTCGCTGCCCAAGATGGTCGACCTGCTGGAGGCGGCGTTCGCGCCGCTGGCACAGGACAAGGGCCTGTCGTTCAGCGTCGAGGTCGAGCCCGATGTGCCGCAGGAGTTGCGCGCCGACGAGCAGCGCCTGCAGCAGGTGCTGCGCAACCTGCTCTCCAACGCGGTGAAGTTCACGCCGCGGGGCGAGGTGAAGCTGCGCATCTCCACCCCGCCCACCGGGGTGCAGTTCGACGACGACACCCTGCACGACGCCGACGACCTGCTCGCCTTCCAGGTGATCGACACCGGCATCGGCATCGCCCCCGACAAGCGGGACGTCATCTTCGAGGCGTTCCGGCAGGCCGACGGCACCACGAGCCGCAAATACGGCGGCACGGGCCTGGGCCTGGCCATCTGCCGCGACATCGCCCGGCTGCTCGGCGGCGAGATCCACGTCGACAGCGAGCTCGGCAAGGGCAGCACGTTCACCCTCTACCTGCCGGCCTCCTACACCGGCCCACTGGCCGTGACCGACGGCGGCGCCGCGCGCCGGCAGCTCATGACCAAGCCGGCAGAAGAGCCCACCTCGCCGGCGCCCGAGCCGCCGATGCCGCTCGACCTGCCCATGCCCGAACTGGTCGAGACACCGGCCGAGACGCCCGCGCAGTGGCAGGGCGACGATCCGCTCGCCGACGCGAAGATCCTCATCGTCGACGACGACATCCGCAACGTCTTCGCGCTGACGAGCGTGCTGGAGCGACATGGTTCCACGGTCGTCTACGCTGAAAACGGTCGCGAGGGGATCGAGCAGCTCGAACGGAACGAGGACGTCGCGCTCGTGCTGATGGACATCATGATGCCGGAGATGGACGGCTGGGCAACGACGTCGGCGATCCGGCGCATGCCCCAGTTCGCCGATCTTCCGATCATCGCGCTCACGGCCAAGGTCATGCGGGGCGACCGGGAGAAGAGCATCGCCTCGGGCGCGTCCGACTACGTGCCCAAGCCGGTCGACGTGGACCGCCTGCTCGAACGCCTGCGCGGCTGGCTCAGCCGAGGACGCGGCTCCGCGTCCGACTCACCAGCCGAAGGGTCGTGATCGATGACAGATCGTGCGAAGATCCTCCTGGTAGATGACCGCGAGGAAAATCTGATCGCCCTCGAGGCCATCCTCAGTTCCCTCGACCTGGTGCCCGTGCGCGCCAGGTCCGGCGAGGAAGCGCTCAAGGCCCTGCTCAACACCGAGTTCGCGCTCATCCTGCTCGACGTGCGGATGCCCGGCATGGACGGCTTCGAGACGGCCGCGCACATCAAACGGCGCGAACGCACCAGGAACATCCCCATCATCTTCCTGACCGTCGTCGACAGCGCCCCCGACTACGCCTTCCGTGGCTACGCGGCGGGCGCGGTCGACTACCTCACCAAACCGTTCGACCCGTGGGTGTTGCGGGCGAAGGTGTCGGTGTTCACCGAGCTGTACAACATGAACAAGCGCCTGGCGGAGCAGGCGTCCATGCTCAGGGACCGCCTGACCGGCGAGCTGCCGCCCGGCAGCGGCGACCACACGGCGGTGCTGCCCGAGCTGTCGCGGCGGCTCACGGCCGTGGAGGACGAGCTGGCCAGGGCGCGCGAGCTGGCCCGCAAGTCGCAGGATCCCGCGCTGGCCGCACCGCTGGCCGACCTGGCGGAGCGGGTGAACAGCCTGCGCGCGGGCTTCGACGCCCTGTCCTGACGCGCGGATGGCCCGCGCTTGCCCGGGCGCGCGGGCTTCCACGCGCGCTGCTGATCCGATGGCGAGGGGGTCAGTGGCGAGCGCGTTCGAGTGCGTCCCAGAAGCCGCGGCGCAGGGCGTGGCGCACCTCGTCGTGCAGCAGGAAGTCGATCGGCAGCGACGACCCCTGCAACAACCGCGCCTCCAGGTCGGAGGGCATGCGCGGCTTGCGGGCCAGCACCGCCTCCAGCCAGAGCGCGGGCGCGTCCCGCGCGACCGACTCGCCGAAGTCGTGCCCTTCCCGGTGCGCGGCCTTGACCGCGTCGGACAGCGTGGTGGCGCCGGTCGTCGAGGCCGACGGCGTGATCGGCGCGGGCTGCGGCCCGGTGTAGGGGCCGTGTTGCGACTGCTGGTAGCCGCCGCTGGTCGGCGAGGAGAACTGGCCGGTGCCGCCACTCGACGGCGAGGAGAACTGGCCGGTGCTGGGCTGCTGTGGCTGCGCGGGCGCCGAGGGCGGCGGCGCCGCCGGCTGCTGTTGCGGCTGCGATTGCGGCTCGGGCTGGTAATTGGTGTACGTGGGCAGCGCCGGAGGCGGGGACGACTGGCCCTGCCCCGACGGCGAAGGCCCGTTGGACGGCGGCTGGCTCGGCGTGGTGGAACCGCCGGCGGCGTGACTGCCGGCATGGCTCCCGGTGGCGTGACTCCCCGTGGCGTGGCTGCCCGATGCGTGGGTGCCCGCCGCGTGCCCACCGGTGGCATGGCCTCCCGAGGCATGGCCTCCCGAGGCATGGCTTCCCGAGGCGTGGCTGCCGGATGACGGCGACTGCGGCAACGAGGGCACCGACGACGTGGAGCTCTGGCCGGGCGGCAGCGAGTGGGTGGCCTGCCCGTTGCTGACCGGCTGGTGGTGGCCGTTGGCCGCCTCGGCGGCGCCGCTGACCATGCTGACGTACGGCCGCAGGTGGACGGCGCCCAGCTCGACCAGATCGTCGCACTCCTGCCTGAGCGAGCGCGACACGGCCCAGCTGCCTTCAACCGCGATGTGGATGACGCTCACCCTGATGCCGAGATCCTGGGCGTCGCACACGACCTGCGCGAGGTCCTCGTCGCCGCTCAGGACCACCGCGTCGCAGATGGCGTTGTTGCGGGCGAGGGTCATGAGATCGCGATGCACCTGGGCGTCCACGCCCTCGCGCCGGCCCGGCCTGATGCGGGACAGCCTGAGCTTGAGCCCCGGTATGTCGGCCAGCGCGTCGTGCTCGGGTGTACGGCGGCCTTCGACGGTCGCTTCGTACCAGTAACACCGCAGCAACGGCAGGCCGGTGCGCTCGCGTGACAAGCCGGTCATCAGCTGGAGCAGCCCCGGATAATCCCAGGAAACCGCTTCACGATGACGTGTGCCGTGCACGGCCATCGCTCCATCAGCCAGCAGATAGCCGGCGTCCACGAACAGCGCACAGCGATCCACTGACACCGCCCCTTTCCTGGTGGTCCGACCTTGCTGGCTCTGCACCGTCAGAGACCGGACTCGGCGGCCCTCTCTCAGGGTAATGAAAGCAGGTGATCGTGCGAGGGTTAATCCCGACGATTCGCCCCTCAGCCGCCATCGCGCCGGACCACTCAGGCCGACGGTACCATTTTGTCCCGATTATGGTCACGACCGTGCTCGCACGGTTATGGCTGCGGCTCCGAACAGAACGGCGTCCTTGCCCGTAGCGATCGTCAGCCCGGGATCGTCTCCAAGCTCGGCGCTGACCGTGTCGACGTCGACGCCGAACGTCAACTCCGCCACACCACCCGACGACCCGTCGAAGACGTTCGCGAGATCGCGGTCGCCACCCGCCGGCCGCAGCGCGCCGGACCCGAGCGAGACCTTGTCGCCCTTCAGATCGGCGTCGCCCTCCCAGGTCACCAGCGCGGTCCTGGCGGGGGTGGCGGCGGGGCGCAGCCCGCCCAGCGGGAGGCGCACCCGGCGGACGGGTCCGCCGACCACGGTGGCCGCGTCGAGCACCATGGCCTGGCTGTACGGCTGCGCCGGATCGGTCACGACCAGCACGAGGCTCCAGCCCGCGTGGCGCGAGGCCCCTTCCTCCATGGGAGCGTCGGCCGCCCACCACACGCCGGTCCTGCGTGCGCCCGCCACCAGCCCCGTGACGTCGGCGAACGCGTGGTAGGCCGGGCCCTGGGGCAGCTCGCGCACGGCCACGTGGCTGGGCCGGATCGTCGCATAGTCACGCCGCCCCGGCGGCCTGAACTTGATGGGCCCGGTGTTCGCGCCACCGGCCGACCAGTAGAGCCCGGCCCACACGACCCTGCCGCCCTTCGGCAGCGACAGCCTCGCCCCACTGGAGGTGCCGGTGCCGAGGGTGTCGTCCCGGTCCACCGCGGTCATCGGCCAGAGGTCGTTGTCGCGCCTGCCGCCCTCGCGGCGCCGGGCCTGCGCGCAGCCGGGGCTCTCGTCGGGGCAGCTCAGCAGCGCGTTGCCCACCGCCCTGACCGTCACCTTCCCGTCGGCGGCGAACCTGGCGGGCGCGCCCGTCGCGCGCACCCCCTTGCCGGCCCGCGCCCTGACCCGCAGCGGGCCCGCGTCGACACGCGCGGCGGGGCCCGTGCCCCGCGGAGCCCGCCGGGCCACCGCCACCCGCAGGAAGACGGCTGTCGCCCGCCCTGCCGCCAGCGGCTCCCTGGTGCAGCGGGCGCCGCCCACCGAGGGACGGCACTCCCAGCCGTCCGCGGGCCCCACGACGG
This sequence comes from Nonomuraea diastatica, assembly GCF_004349015.1. NCBI lineage: Bacteria > Bacillati > Actinomycetota > Actinomycetes > Streptosporangiales > Streptosporangiaceae > Nonomuraea > Nonomuraea diastatica. The sequence continues at coordinate 51,161 of NZ_SMKP01000017.1, read as the reverse complement.
CCGGAAGTCCGCGGCGCGCGGGCGGCATGAGCGTCACCCCCGGCGGCAGGGTCACGTACGCCGTCAGCTCCTCGCTCGGCCGGGCCCCGTAGTTGCGCAGCCGCAGGCCGACGATGCCGGGTTGGGCGCGTACTAGTGCGCCGAGCACGTCGACGGTGGCGCGCAACCGCGCCTGGCCCTCCGGCTCCTTCTCCACAGGTGGTGGCGGCACCCGTTCGGGCTCCCCGCCCCGCGGCCCCGCCTGATCGGGATCGTCCTGCGGCGGCACCTGCTCGGGGTCGCCGGCCTGCGGCGGCACGCTCACCGCGCGTACGGGCTCCGACGGCCGGGCGGCGACCGTCGCGGTCGCCGGTGTGCCGTCGGGTGCCTTGCCGGCGGTCTGCCACAACGACGCCGCCGCGGCCACCGTGAGGGCCACGCCGGCGACCAGCATGACGGGCTGCCGCCGGCGCGCCCGCCAGAGCCGCCGGATCGCCGGGTGCGGCCCGCCCTCGGCCACGTCCGGCCTGGCCAGCGCAGCCGCGTACCCGCCGAACATGGGCCCCGCGATCAACGGCCCCACCAGCACCCGCAGCCCGCGGTTGACGTCGGTGAGCTCCAAGATCACCCCGTGGCACTCCTCGCAGCCGTCCACGTGCCGCTCGACGGCTCTCGCGTCGCGCCTGGCCAGCCCGCCCCTGACGTAGGCGCCCATCTTGCCGAGCACGGGGCGGCAGTCGTGCGGCGGCGCGGCGCCGAGGTGCATCTGCAGGTACGCGCGCCGCAGCCCGTCCCGGGCCCGGTACGCCAGCGCGGCCACGCCGTTGGACGACAACCCGAGCAGCGGAGCCACCGCGGCCGGCTTGCACCTCTCCACCTGCGTGTGCCAGAGCACCGCCCGCCAGCGCTCGGGCAGCGACAGGTAAGCCCTGGCGATCAGGGACCGTTCCAGCCCGGCGAGCGCGGGATCGACGAACGGCACCGCCGGGTCGTACTCCTCGACCTCGCCAGCCTGGCGGCCCGCCAGCTTGGAGCGATCGTGGACCGTGCGCCGCACCACGGTCAGCAGGTAGGTGCGGAAACCGGACTCCGGCCCGCCGCCCCTGCCCACGAGATCGAGGATCTTGGTGAACGCTTCGGTGACGACATCCTCGGCCTCGGCGCGCCGGACGAGCTGCCGGGCCATGGCGCGGGCCGCGGCCACGTGCCGCTCGTAGAGCCGCCCGTAGGCGGTGGCATCGCCCTGTCGGGCGGCCTCTAGCAGGCTTGCATCGCTTTGCGGCAATTCGACACCCATGATCGGCCTCACGATTACGAAGGGTTGCCCTGCGCATACATTCCGCATTACCTGTCATGGCTAAACCGCGTGCGGGGAGGCGATCACGAGCGGGCCATAAGCTTGGGCGCATGACGGATCGCGACAACCTGCTGGCCGAGATCAAGAGCAAGGCCATCGTCCACGGCAAGGTCACGCTCTCCTCGGGCAAGGAGGCCGACTTCTACCTCGACCTGCGGCGCATCACGCTCGACGGGGTCGCCGCGCCGCTCGTCGGCAGGGTGATGCTCGACCTGACCGCCGACCTGGAATACGACGCGGTGGGCGGGCTCACGCTGGGAGCCGACCCGGTCGCGAGCGCGATGATGCACGCGGCGGCGGCGCACGGGCGCAGGCTCGACGCGTTCGTGGTGCGCAAGGCGCAGAAGGCGCACGGCATGCAGCGCAGGATCGAAGGGCCCGAGGTGAAGGGGCGCCGCGTGCTGGCCGTCGAGGACACCTCGACGACGGGCGCCTCGCCGCTGACGGCCGTGGAGGCGCTGCGGGGGGCCGGGGCCGAGGTGGTGGCGGTGGCGACGATCGTCGACAGGGGCGCCAGGGAGCGTGTCACCGGTGAGGGCCTCGACTATCGCACCGCTTACACGCTCGCCGACCTGGGGCTCTAGCCGGGCTCCCGGACGGTGAACGCCTCTCTCTTTCCGGCGTCGCCCTGCTCGCGCGGCTTGCCGTTCTCCGTGACCCGCACCGTGCCCGCGTCGCTGAGCACCACGTCGAGTTCGGGCTCGAAGTAGTTGAGCTCCTCGCCCCTGGCCATCTCGTGGTGGTGGAGCACGTCACCGCCCGGCACGCGTACGGTGACCACGGGGCAGGTCTCCGCCAGGCACTCGATGCGCACGGTCGGCACCCGCGCGGTGGCGTCGGAGGCCGGAGCGGTGGCGAGGCCGGTGGCCGGAGCGGAGGCGCGCTCGCGTTCAGGGGGCTGCCCGCCCGGCGGCACGAGCAGCGCGCGACCGCCGATGACCAGCAGTGTCACCACGGCTCCCGCCGCCAGGACGGTGAGGGCTAATCGGGCCATGCCCATCGGATCTGACCTGTGGCGTCCCACAGGGGGAGCGTACAGCGTGATGATCCGCCGTCGCGGCTAGTGCCGGCCGTTGGTGACACGGTGCCTGCCGGTGGGGACGGCGGCGGCGTTGTCACCCCTGCGCTTTTTGATCACTTCGACGATGATCGGGATGATCGAGATGAGCACGATGAGGAAGACGCCGGGCAGGATGTACTTGTCGATCTGCTTGGGATCGACCTCTCTGCCGAGGGCGTTGCCGAGCAGGATGAGCCCTTCGGTCCAGACGATGCCGCCGATGACGTTCCAGACGAGGAAACGTTTGGCCGGCATCTCCAGCACGCCCGCCACCGGATTCATGAACGTGCGGACGATCGGCACGAATCTCGCCAGCACCACCGCCTTCGCGGGGCCGAACTTCTCGAAGAACTCCTCGGCCCTGAGCACGTGCTCGCGCTTGAACAACCGTGAATCCGGCTTGTCGAAGAGCCTGCGGCCGAACCGGGCCCCCAGGAAATGCCCGAGCTGGGCGCCCGCGATCGCGCACAGCGGCGTGCCTATCAGCAGCACGGGCAGGGAAAGCGGGGTGATGCCCATTCCCTGGGCCACCGCCGCCGAGCTGAAAATTCCCGCGGCCACCAGCAGTGAGTCGCCGGGCAGGAAGAACCCGAGCAGCAAACCGGTTTCGGCGAAGATGATGGCCAGAACGCCGACCGTGGCGAAAGCGCCGAGAATCGTCAGCCACCACGTCGGGTCCAGGAGGTTCCAGAGCCAGTCCACCCGGAGAGCCTACCTGTACCGGAGAGGCGCGAGATGACCAATGAGGTCGCGTTGTCTCTACCACGCGGGGTAGGGAGCCGGGATACTGGGCTCGCGCGAAGCCGTTTACTTCTCAGGGAGATGAATCATGCCTATAGCGACTCCAGAGGTCTACGCTGAGATGCTCGACCGGGCGAAGGCCGGCGGATTCGCCTACCCGGCCATCAACGTGACCTCATCGCAGACGCTGAACGCCGCCTTGCGGGGCTTCGCCGAGGCCGAGAGCGACGGCATCGTGCAGGTCTCCACCGGCGGCGCCGACTTCCTGTCGGGCACCACGGTGAAGGACATGGTCACCGGCGCGACGGCGCTGGCCGAATACGCCAGGGTGGTGGCCGCCAAATATCCGGTCACGGTGGCGCTGCACACCGACCACTGCCCGAAGGACAAGCTCGACGGCTTCATGCGGCCGCTGATCGACATCTCGCTGGATCGGGTGGCCAAGGGCCTCGACCCGCTGTTCCAGTCGCACATGTGGGACGGCTCGGCCGTGCCGCTCGAGGAGAACCTCGACATCGCCAAGGAACTCCTGGAGAAGTGCGCCAAGGCGCGGATCATCATGGAGATGGAGATCGGCGTCGTCGGCGGCGAGGAGGACGGCGTCGTCGGCGAGATCAACGAGAAGCTCTACACGACCGCGGGCGACGCGCTGGCCACCGCCGAGGCCGTGGGCGTCGGCGACAAGGGCCGTTACATGCTGGCCGCCACGTTCGGCAACGTGCACGGCGTCTACAAGCCCGGCCACGTCAAGCTGCGGCCGAGCGTGCTGAAGGAGATCCAGGACGCGGTCGGCGCGAAGTTCGGCAAGGACAAGCCGTTCGACCTGGTCTTCCACGGCGGCTCCGGCTCGCTGCTCGAGGAGATCCACGAGGCCATCTCGTACGGCGTGGTGAAGATGAACGTCGACACCGACACGCAGTACGCCTTCACCAGGCCGATCGCGGACCACATGTTCCGCAACTACGACGGGGTGCTCAAGGTCGATGGCGACGTGGGCAACAAGAAGACCTACGACCCGCGTTCCTACGGCAAGGCCGCCGAGGCCGGGATGGCAGCGCGCGTCGCGGAGGCGTGCCAGAGCCTGAAGTCGAGTGGGACGAAGATCTCCTAGCCACTTCGGTGGCCCGGCGGGTATGACTTGTCCTATGGATAACCTTCTCGCCGGGCCGCCCCCCACTCACCTGCCGGACCTGCCCGAGGCCAGGGAGGCGCTCGAATCCGGGGCCAAGGCCTCCGACGTGGCCGCCCGCTTCCCCGCCTTCCCCGCGGCCTGGGCTTCGCTCGCGGAAGAGGCCTTCGCTCAAGGGCACGCCGTCACCTCGTACGCCTTCGCCCGCACGGGCTACCACCGCGGGCTCGACCAGTTGCGCCGCAGCGGCTGGAAGGGCCACGGGCCCATTCCTTGGGAGCACGAGCCCAACCGCGGCTTCCTGCGCTGCCTCCACGCGCTGGCCAGGGCCGCTCAGGCGATCGGCGAGAAGGACGAAGCCGAGCGGTGCCTGCAGTTCCTCAAGGACAGCACGGAAACGGGTTACGACGCGCTGACCCAGAGCTAGCCCTTGGGACGAATAACCACGTTCGGGTAGTCTCTCCACGCAAGAGCCCCTGTCGCGCTTGCGCCAGGGGTTTCGTTTTGTGCTCGGGAGACTGAACCATGCCGGCTGCCGTACTCGTTGGTGCCCAGTGGGGCGATGAGGGCAAGGGCAAGGCCACCGACCTGCTCGGTGGCGACGTCGACTACGTCGTCCGCTATCAGGGTGGCAACAACGCGGGTCACACCGTGGTCATCGGAGACCAGAAATACGCGCTGCACCTGCTACCCACGGGGATTTTGTCGCCTGACGTGGTGCCGGTCATCGGCAACGGCGTGGTCATCGATCCCGGCGTGCTGCTGGGCGAGATCGACGGGCTGGCCGAGCGGGGCATCTCCGCCGAGCGGCTGCTGATCTCCTCCAACGCGCACCTGATCATGCCCCACCACAAGGCGCTCGACAAGGTCACCGAGCGCTACCTCGGCAAGGCCAGGATCGGCACCACGGGGCGCGGCATCGGGCCCGCGTACGGCGACAAGGTCGCCCGCATGGGGGTGCGCGTCCAGGACCTGCTCGATCCCGGCATCCTGGCGAAGAAGATCGAGGTCGCCCTGACGGAGAAGAACCAGGTGCTGACCAAGGTCTACAACCGGCGCGGGATCGACCCGGCGGCGGTCGTGGACGAATATCTCTCCTACGCGGAGCGCCTCAAGCCGCACATCGCCGACACCTCGCTGGTGCTCTCCAAGGCGCTGGACGACGACAAGTTCGTGCTGCTGGAGGGCGGGCAGGGCACGCTGCTCGACCTCGACCACGGCACCTACCCGTTCGTCACGTCGTCGTCGCCCACCTCGGGGGGCGCGTGCGCGGGGGCCGGCATCCCGCCCAACCGCCTCACGAAGATCATCGGGATTCTCAAGGCGTACACCACCCGCGTCGGCTCCGGGCCGTTCCCGACGGAGCTCACGGACGACATGGGCGAGTGGCTGCGCCAGACCGGCGGCGAGTTCGGCGTCACGACCGGCCGCGACCGCCGCTGCGGCTGGTTCGACGCGGTGATCGCCCGGTACGCCACCCGCGTCAACGGGATCACCGACTACTTCCTCACCAAGCTGGACGTCCTGTCCGGGCTGGAGCACGTTCCGGTGTGCGTGGCGTACGACGTGGACGGGGTGCGGCACGACGAGATCCCCATGACGCAGACCGACTTCCACCACGCCAAGCCGATCTACGAGGAGTTCCCCGGCTGGCAGGAGGACATCACGGGGGCCAAGGTCTTCGAGGACCTGCCGCCGAACGCGCAGGCGTACGTCAGGGCTCTGGAGGAGATGAGCGGCGCCCCGATCTCCGCGATCGGCGTCGGCCCGGGCCGCGACCAGACCGTCGTGGTCAGGCCGCTCGTCTAGCGCTTTTGCGGGGGGGTGGGTCGCACGCCCCCCGCAGGGTGGGAACGCCGCCGGTTCACGGGCCGGTCAGGACCACGGCCGTCATCGGGATGTGGAGGGTCCAGCCGAGCGTTTCGTACAGGGCCCTGCCCTCCGCCGTGGCCACCAGGACGCCCTGCCGCGCGCCCGCCGAGGCGGCGGCGGAGGCGAGCGTCCGCATGATGACGGTGCCGAGGCCGCGGCGGCGGTGGCGGGCGGCCGTCTCCACCTGGTCCACGACGGCCGTCCTGCCCGCCGGCGCGAACTGGCCCCTGGCCGCGACCTCGCCTGCGTTCGTCAGTACGCGGGCCACCGTGACGCCCGCCCTGGTCGTGACGGCCGCCGTGTAACCTGCGGGGGCCGCGGGCGGGGCCGTACGGGGCAGGCGGGTCGCGATCATCATGAACTCCGGCTCCTGGATGCGCCAGGCGGCCGGGAGGTGTGGAACGACGGCCGCGGCGGGCGCGCAGAGTTTGAGCCAGGTTCCGGGGGTCGTGATCCTGCTGGTCAGCTGGTGGAGGATCTCGGGGGTGGGGGCGGACACGATGTGGCGGGCCACGTGTCCGGGGAGGCCGACGTCGACTCTCCAACCCCACGGTTCGGGTACTGGCCGAGGGGCTCTGCGGGAGATCACCCATCCGTCCACCCATGCCCCGACTGTTGCGGAATGGACCTTTTTGAGAACCTCCGTCATGTAAGCCAGCCTATTGTCTGAGGTCTAGTCATCGACCGGGGCGTAGCAGGATAAAAAGGACACGGCGTGGCACTGTCTAGTCGCACCCCCCGCCAGGTAGGGTCCGGGTTGTGCGCGTTGAGATTCATGGTCACCGGGGTGCTCGCGGCCTCTGGCCGGAGAACACCCTGCCGGGGATGAGCCGCACGATGGAGCTGGGCGTGCACGCGCTCGAGCTCGATGTCGCGCTCACCGCCGATCGGCGCCTCGTGCTCACGCACGACCTCACGGTCTCCGCCGTGACCAGCGCCGACAGGCGGCCCATCCGCGCCGGCGACCCGCTCTTCCCCTATGTCGGCAGGCCGATCAACACGCTCACCCTCGCGCAGCTGCGCACGCTCGACGTGGGCGTGCGGCTGCCACGCCATCCCGACGACCCCTTCGCGCTGACCCAGGTGCCGATGCCCGAGACCCGGATGCCGACGCTCGGTGCGGTGCTCGGCCTGGTGAACGCCTACGACGCCGAGAGCGTACGCCTGCACGTCGAGCTGAAGTCCGACCCGACCAGGCCCGAGCTGACGCCCGACCCCGAGGCCTTCACCGAGCTGGTCATGGAGGAGCTCGACCGGCACGGACGGCTGGACAACGTCGCCATCCTCAGCTTCGACTGGCGGATCATCCGCCATGCCGCCGGGCTCGCCCCGGGCGGGAGCAGGTTCGCGCTGATCGAGCCCGACACCCTGCACTGGCACGACGACCTGGGCGACGACCTGCCCGCCGCCGCGCGCGACGCCGGGGCGACCACGCTCTCCCCCAAACACCCCATGGTGGACGAAACCCTGATGGCACAGGCGGTGGCGGCCGGTCTCGACGTGGCGGTGTGGACGGTCAACGACACCGCGCTGGCGGGCCGGATGCTGGATCTGGGGGTGGCCGGGATCGTGACCGACTATCCCGACCGGATGCGGGAGTTGTGGCGCGAGCGCGGCCTGGAGCTGCCCGAGCCCGTGGGCCCGCTCAAGCCGGTCGGCGTCTAGAGCCAGCCGTTGCGGCGGAAGCCGCGATGGAGCAGCACGCAAGCCGTGATCATGACGGCCAGCACCGCGGGGTAGCCCCAGACCTGCTCGGTCTCCGGCATGAAGTCGAAGTTCATGCCGTAGATGCCGGCGATCATCGTGGGCACCGCGAGGATGGCCACCCATGAGGAGATCTTGCGCATGTCCTCGTTGGCCAGCGCGTTGGAGCGGGCGAGCGCGGCCTGCAGGATGGAGCTGCACAACTCGTTGGACGACTCCACCTGCTCGCACACCCGCGACAGGTGGTCGCCGACGTCGCGGAAGTATTCGCGCATCTCCGACGGGACGACGCGGCGCTGGGGCAGCGCCGACAGCGGGGCCTGCAGCGGGGTGACGGCCCGCTTCATCTCCAGCATCTCGCGCTTGAGCTGGTAGATCCGGTTGATGTCACGGGAGCTGACGTCGGCGAACACGGTCGCCTCGACCTCCTCCAGCTCAAGCTGCATGAGGTCGGACACCTGAAGGTACTGGTCGACCACGTGGTCGGCGATGGCGTGCAGGACGCCGGCCGGGCCGCGGCTCATCAGCGCGGGCTTGTCCTCAAGGCGCTCGCGGACCGCGGTGAGCGGGCAGTGCTCGCCGTGCCGCACGGTGACCACGAAGTCGGCGCCGAGGAACACCATGATCTCGCCGGTGGCGATGATCTCGTTGTTGCCCGACGTCCGGACGGGATCGAGGTAGGCGATGGTCTTGAGCACCATGAACAGCGAGTCGCCATACCGCTCGATCTTGGGGCGCTGGTGGGCCTTGACCGCGTCTTCGACGGAGAGCGGGTGCAGTGCGAACACCTCGGCCAGCCACTCCACCTCGGGCGCCTCGGGCTCGTGCAGCCCGACCCAGACGAACGCGTTGGCGCCTTCGGCGCTCTTGTTGTGCTCGCGTACGAGGTCGAGCGCCTCGGCGATGGCCGGGGCGGCGACCTTCTCGCCGCCGACGTAGGCGCCGAACTCGACGACCGAGTCAACGGGCGGGACACGGACGTCGCGTACCGCGCCGCCCGCCAGGGCGGCGTGCTGGCGCGCGACGTGCTGCCGCACAGGGTGACGGTTGATGCGACGGAAAAGTGTGGACGAGCGCATGGCAGGCCCTTTCCGCCCGACCTGGCACGCTCCACGCGCGACGAGAAGTCACCTCAATCAAGAACGCAGGCGTGGAGGCACGATCAGGCTGCCGGATTGGAGTGGTCGGGGGTACGCGGGGAGCACGTGAAGGAACACGTACTGCTGGGATCACCAGGTTTCATCCCGGACCACCTCCAATCACACAGGACGCCGCAAAGCCGCCTTAACTTATCACAGGCGGGTGAACCAATCTGACGATACTCGCCTGAGAGCACGCGTCTCCGGGAGAACTCACCAAGGATTCTCGTCCATTCCGGCATGTGGCCGGCGCGTCGGACCTGTGGGTGCGCATGGCGGCGGGCCTGCGACAATGAGCGTGTGCGCGTTCTAGTCATTGGTTCCGGAGGGCGTGAGCACGCCCTGTGCCGTTCCCTCAAGCTCGATCCCCAGGTCAGCGAGCTCCACTGCGCTCCGGGCAACCCGGGCATCGAGCAGGTCGCGACCGTCCACGCGGTCGACCCGCTCGACCCCGGCCAGGTGGCCGACCTGGCGACGCGGCTGCGCGTCGATCTCGTCGTCGTCGGGCCGGAGGCGCCGCTCGTGGCGGGAGTGTCCGACGCGGTGCGCGAGGCCGGCATCGCGTGCTTCGGGCCGTCCAGCCAGGCGGCCATGATCGAGGGCTCCAAGGCGTTCGCCAAGGAGGTCATGCAGGCCGCCGACGTGCCCACCGCACGGTCGAGGACCTGCGAGAGCGAGGAGCAGGCCGCGGCCGCGCTCGACGCGTTCGGCCCGCCCTACGTGGTCAAGGACGACGGGCTGGCGGCGGGCAAGGGCGTCGTCGTCACCGACGACAGGCGGCGGGCGCTCGACCACGCCCGGTCGTGCGAGCGGGTGGTGATCGAGGAGTTCCTCGACGGGCCCGAGGTGTCGCTGTTCGCGTTGTGCGACGGCAGCACCGCCGTCCCGCTGCAGCTCGCCCAGGACTTCAAGCGGGCCCACGACGGCGACCAGGGCCCCAACACCGGCGGCATGGGCGCCTACACGCCGCTGCCGTGGGCGCCCGACGGGCTCACCGACCAGGCCATGCGGGAGGTCGTGCACCCGACGATCGCGGAGCTGGCGCGGCGCGGGCTGCCCTACCAGGGGGTGCTCTACGTCGGGCTGGCCCTGACGGCGAAGGGCCCGAAGGTGGTCGAGTTCAACGCGCGCTTCGGCGACCCGGAGACGCAGGTGCTGCTCGACCGGCTGGAGACGCCGCTGGGCGGGCTGCTGATGGCGAGCGCGACCGGTGAGCTGGGGCTCGACCCGGTGTTCAAGGGCGGCTCCGCCGTCACGGTGGTGATCGCCGCGGAGAACTATCCCGACACCCCGGTCAAGGGCGACGTGATCACGGGGCTGGAGCCGTCCGACAACGCCTACGTGATCCACGCCGGCACCAGGCGCGAGGGCGACACGATCGTCTCCAGCGGCGGGCGGGTGCTCAGCGTGGTGGGCCACGGCCCCGACCAGGAGAGCGCGCGGCGCAACGCCTACGACCTCGCCGGGCGGATCACGCTGCGCGGCTCCCACTACAGGACGGACATCGCCCCATGAAGCATGTGCACTCCGGCAAGGTGCGCGACCTCTACGAGACGGAGGACGGCCTGCTGCTGATGGTCGCCTCCGACCGGGTCTCGGCCTTCGACCACGTGCTGGAGCCCGGCATCCCCGACAAGGGCGCGATCCTCACGCAGCTGTCGTTGTGGTGGTTCGACCAGCTCAAGGACATCGTGCCCAACCACTTCGTGGCCAAGGGCGATGAGACCCGCAGCGTGGTGTGCAGGCCGCTGACGATGGTCCAGGTCGAGTGCGTGGCCCGGGGCTACCTGACGGGCGGCGGGCTGGCCGAATATCGCGAAGGCGGCACCGTCTCCGGGGTTCGCCTGCCCGAAGGGCTGGAGGACGGGTCGCGGCTGCCCGAGCCGATCTTCACGCCGTCCACCAAGGCGCCGATGGGACGGCACGACGAGCCGATCTCCTACGACCAGGTCGTGGCGGAGACCGGCGCCGAGACGGCGGAGGAGCTGCGCCGCGTCACGCTGGCCGTCTACACGCGCGGCGCCGAGATCGCCCGCGAGCGGGGCATCATCGTGGCCGACACCAAGATCGAGCTCGGCTGGGACTCCGACGGGGTGCTCACCCTGGGCGATGAGGTTCTGACGCCCGACTCGTCGCGTTTCTGGCCGGCCGACGCCTGGCGACCGGGCCGTTCACAACCTTCATTCGATAAGCAATTTGTACGCGATTGGCTACTATCGCCCGAATCCGGATGGGACAAAGCATCCGGAAGCCCCCCACCTCGCCTACCTAACCCCATCGTGGAACGCACGCGCGAACGATACCTAGAAGCGTATGAGCGCATCACGGGAGCTCCCTTTAGCGGATGATTCGGCTGGGTCATGTGGTGTTACCGACTACTGTTGGCCCGATCGAGCCTCACCGCCAGAATTCAAGGAGCCGCACGAAATGGTCCGTTACCGCGTGCGCGGTGGCAACGCACTGCGTGGAACCGCGTTCATCCAGGGCGCGAAGAACGCCGTGCTCCCCATGATCGGTGCGGCTCTGCTCGCCGCGAAGGGCCGCACCGTCCTGCGCAACGTGCCGATCATCGAAGACGTCCGGCGCGCGATCGAGCTCGCCGAGGCGGTCGGCGCGTACGTCGAACTCCACGAGTCCGAGCGCACGCTCGTCATCGACGCCTCGCGGCTGTCCAGCCCGGTGCTGCCCGCGGAGATCGCCCGGCGCTTCCGCGGCTCGGTGTTGTTCACCCCCGCGCTGCTGCACCGGCTCGGCGAGGCCGTCGTCGAGGGCGTCGGCGGCTGCAACCTCGGCAGCCGCAACCTCGACTTCCACTACCTCGGCTACAAGCGGCTGGGCGCGATCGTCGACGAGGGCGAGACCGTCATCCACGTGAAGGCGTCCGGCCTGACCGGGGCGACCCTCTACCTCGACACCCCCTCGCACACCGGCACCGAGAACCTCATCATGGCCGCCTCCCTGGCCAACGGCACCACCGTGATCGAAAACGCCGCGCTCGAGCCCGAGGTGCTCGACGTCATCGACATGCTCACCAAGATGGGCGCGCGCATCCGCGGCGGCGGCACCGGCTTCATCACCGTCGAGGGCGTCGACGAGCTCCACGCCGTCGAGCACACGGTCATGCCCGACCGGCTCGACGCGGGCGTGTTCGCGATGGCCGCGGCGATCACCGGGGGCGAGCTGAGCCTCGTGGGCACCGGCCTCGACCTGGGCGTGGTGCGCTACAAACTGGAACAGATGGGCGTCGAGTTCGCCCGGCAGGGCGCGGTGCTGCACGTGCGCTGCGAGGGCCCGCTACGGCCGATCAACATCATCACCGACACCTACCCCGGGTTCGCGACCGACCTGCAGTCGCCGATGATGACCGTCGCGGCGCTCGCCGACGGCACCAGCTACATTCACGAGCGCATCTTCGACGGCCGTTTCGCGCTGGCCGGCGAGCTGAACAAGATGGGCGCCGCCGTCGAGGTCGACGGCAGCAGGGCCATCGTGCGCGGCCGCACGCCCCTGACCGGCACCGAGGTGACGGCCCACGATCTGCGCTCCGGGATCGCCCTCGTGCTCGCCGGACTCGCCGCGGAAGGCGAGACCGTGATCGGCTCCGGCTACCTGATCGACCGCGGCCACGCGCATCTCGCCGCTCGAATGCGCGCGCTCGGCGCGGACATTACACGAGAGATTTCCACACGCTAAAAAACGTGAGAAAAACCTCGTTGAGCTGCTAGGACATCTTGTCGGGCGGTCAACCTGAACGGCTTTCCGGAAAAGTCGGGCGTGACATTACGGCCCCCGCGAGCGATCGTTCCAAAAGAGAGCACTGCAACGGACGGCAGGATGGGACGAACATTGGTCGAGAGGGCCGAAGAAACTCCCCGAGTGTCACGCCCGGGCGCCATGACACCGGACCTCACCATCGGCGTGGTCGGACCCCACGACCTTGTCGAGCGAGTCATGCTGATGGGTCACGCCGCGGCACCGCTGCCATGTCGCCTGGTGGCGGCCGCCTATCGCGACGAGCAAGAGGCGCCCGACAAGGTGACAAGGCTCGGACCCGGTGTCGACGCATGCTTGTTCGCCAGCCCGGTCCCCTACGACCTGGCCAGGCGATCCGGTGTGCTGACGATGCCCGCGACCTACGTGCAACTCGGCGGAGCAGCACTGGTGGCGGCGTTGGCCAAGGCCGCGCTCGACACCCGGATGGACCCCAAACGGGTCAGCATCGACGTGGTCAGCCGGGCCGACGTCGAGGAGGCGTACACCGACCTCGGCATCCCCGCCACGGACGTGCACAGCCGCGACGAGCCGGGAGCCACCGGCACGATCGCGGCCTACCACGAACGCCTGGCCAGGCAGAGCGCGACCACGGGAGCGCTGACGTGCCTGCCCTCTGTGGCCGAACGCCTGCACACGGCGGGCGTACCGGTCATCAGGATCAGGCCGACCTCCGCCGCGGTCCGCACGGCGCTGCACACCGCGGCGCTGCTCGGGGCGCATCACCGGCTGGAGGAGTCGCAACTGACCGTGGTGCTGGTGGAGGTGCCGACGCTGCGCGAGCCCGTGCGCCGCGCCGCGCCCCGCTACTGGCGCGACGAGCTGCGGCTGTCGCTGCACCGGCTGCTGGTCCAGGAGGCGAACCGCATCAACGCCACCGTCTGGCCCATCGACGATCACAGCTACCTGGTCACGGCGACCAGAGGCTCGATCGCGGCGGCCACCGACGGGTTCAGGGTGTTGCCGTTCGCGGCCAGGATCAGGGACGAGCTGGGGCTGGCGGTCGAGGTCGGCGTGGGCATGGGACGAACGACCCACGACGCGGAGTCGCACGCGCGGGCGGCGCTGGCCCGCACGCAGGCGGGCAAACAGGCGCAGGGGTTCGCGGTCGACCGCGAGGGGCGGGCGCTCATCCCGGCCCCGCGGATGCCGCCGACCGGAGCCACCGCACTCAAACCCAAAGGGGTCGAGGTGCTGGCCCGGCTGGCGGCCAAGCTGGAAGGCGGCGACACGGTCGTGGACGCCGAAGGGGCCGGCAAGATGCTGGGGGTGACACCCCGTACGGCTCGGCGGTTGCTGCGCACGTTGGTTGACGAGGGACTCGCGTGGCCGCTACCGCCCAACCGCACTCCCCAGCCCGGCCGGCCCCGGCAGCTGTACCGGCTGATCGTGGAGAAGCTCGGACCGCGTTGACCCACCGGGCCGACCCACCGGGCCGACCCACCGGGCTGACCCACCGGGCTGACCCACCGGGCTGATTCACCGGGGTTGATCCACCGGATACAGGGCCCGCCGCCGCACCTTCCCCCCTTCGACGGCGGCGGGCCCCTTCCGTTTGTTGCCCGGCAGCGGGGCCGCCCGTGGCCGCACGCCTGCCCGGTCAGGCCATGACTTGGCGAACCAGCGGTTGACACTTGGGGAAATACGGTTGGTCCTCGTGAGAGGGGGTATGAATTGCGACGCCCCCGATCGACGGGATTCGGACGGGGGCACCAATCTTTCGATGGTCCCTCGTCCGGCATGCGCAGGTGAGAGCCCCCTGCCACCGCAGAGATCGGGCCAGCTCAGATGACCGATTCACGCGCGGTTTCTGTCGGCCTCCTCCGCTACCGTCATGACTCATGAACCATCACGCTCCTGACCAACGATCCCCGCTCATCGTCTGGGGCGCCCTCGCCATCGTCTACGTGGTGTGGGGATCGACCTACCTCGGCATCGGCATCGTGGTCGAGTCGATCCCGCCGCTGCTCGGCGCCTCCATGCGGTTCCTCGCCGCGGCCGTGCTCCTCGGCGGGTTCCTGCTCCTCACGTCCGGCAGGCGGGCGTTCAGGATGACCAGGCGGCAGCTCATCAGCGCCTCGCTGGTGGGTGTCCTGCTGCTCACCCTGGGCAACGGCATGCTGTCCGTGGCGGAGCAGTACATCTCCACCGGGCTGGCGGCGCTGCTCGTGGCGTCGGTTCCGCTGTGGCTCGTCGCCTTCAGGTTCGTGGTGCGTGACCGGCCCAGGGTGGCCACGATGGCAGGCGTGCTGGTGGGCCTCGCCGGGGTGGCGGCGCTCTCGCTCACCGGCAACGAAGGCGCGGCCGCCACGGGAATCGCGGTGGTGCTGATCGCCTCGTTGTTGTGGGCCGTGGGCACGTTCCTGTCGGGCCGCGTCACGATGCCGGCCAACTCGTTCGCGACGAGCACGATCGAGATGCTCGCGGGCGGCCTCGGCCTGGCGGTGCTCGGCACCGCGACGGGTGAGCGGCTCGACCCGTCGACGATCACCGGCAGGTCCTGGATCGCGCTCGTCTACCTCATCCTCGTGGGGTCGCTGATCGGGTTCACGGCGTTCTCGTGGTTGCTCGGCAACGCCCCCATCTCGCTCGTGTCCACGTACGCCTACGTCAACCCCGCCGTGGCGGTGGTCCTGGGCGCGCTGGTGCTGAGCGAGCCGATCACCCCGCGGATCCTCGTGGGCGGCGTGATCATCCTGGTCGGCGTCGCGCTGGTCATCTCGACCGAACGCACCTCAAAGGTCCCGCAGGGCGCCGGCGAACGCGTCGACCGTGGTGGCGACGTCCGCCGCGGTGTGCGCCGTGGACATGAACCACAGGCCGCGCGGAACCATGTTGACTCCCCTGTCGAGTAGCGCGGCGTGCAGCCTGGCCATCTTGGCCCGGTCGGTGGCGGCGAAGTCCCGGTAGTCCCGCACGGCGGCCGCGTCGGTGAAGTACGTCTGGAACACCGGGCCGGGGCCGTCCACGAGCATCGGCACGCCCGCGTCGGCCGCGGCCGACCGCAGGCCCTCCATCAGCGCCGTGCCGCGCTCGAACAACGTGCCGTAGATCTCCTCGCGCCGCTCGTCGAGGATGCGCAGCGTCGCCTCGGCGGCGGCGATGCCGACCGGCTGGGAGTTGAACGTCCCCGCGTGGGCCACCTTGCCCGTCGAGATGTGGTCCATGACGGCCGCCCGGCCGGTCAGCGCCGACACCTGCATGCCCGCGGCCATGGCCTTGCCGAACACCGACAGGTCGGGAGTGACCCCGAGGTGTTCCTGGGCGCCTCCCGGCGCGAGCCGGAAGCCGGTGATGATCTCGTCGAAGATCAGCAGGGTGCCGTGCTCGTCGCACAACCGCCGCACGCCTTCCAGGTAGCCGGGGTCCGGGCTGATCGCCCCGGTGTTGCACAGGATCGGCTCGGCGATGACGGCGGCGATCTGCCCCAAGTGCCGTTCCATCAGGCCGGCCAGGGTCTCCAGGTCGTTCCAGGGGCAGATGATCAGGTCGTCCGCGTGCCCCGGCTGTTGTCCCGCCGTACCCGGAACCGCCACGGGGGCGCCGGGCGGCCCGGCCGCGTCCACCGCGGGGTGCACGCTGTAGAGAACGGGGTCGAGCCAGCCGTGGTAGTGGCCCTCGAACTTGAGGATCTTGGACCGGCCGGTGTAGCCGCGGGCCAGCCTGAGGGCGCCGTGGACGGCCTCCGACCCGACGGTGTTGAACCTGACCCGTTCGGCTGAGGGCACCATGGCGCAGATCCGCTCGGCCACGCGCACCTCTGCGGCGTGCTGGGCCGAGTAGACCATGCCGCGGGCCGCCTGGGCCGCGATGGCCTCGACGACCGCCGGCGGGCAGTGGCCGAGCAGCGCGGGCCCCTGGCCGAGCACGTAGTCGACGTAGGAGTTGCCGTCCACGTCCCACAGGCGCGCGCCCTGGGCACGGTCCACGTAGAGGGGGACACCGGCCACCCGGCGAGCGTCGCTGGAGACGCCACCGGCCAGGTAGTGCCGGCCGGCGGCATGGAGGTCACGGCTGACGTGCAAGGTCCTGCTCATGGGACCATCAAAGGCCGCGGCGCCGCCCGCCGACAAGGAGGAGAGCAACAAGGGGGGCGGCATCGCAAGGACGGGCCCTTGTGACGCCGGCGACGCACCTGGTGAGCTTCCCGGGGAAACCTGCTGAATGGGCTGCCGCCACGGCCTGACCAGGGAAGACATCGGTGCGGCAGTCCGATGAGCAGGTTTCCTGTGAGTGGAAGCGACCTCCAGGAAGGAATAGCCGTGTTTCTCGGGCGTATCCGGCGGTCTCCCGCCGAGCAAGTCGAACTGGTGGCCTGGCGCGAGGGTGGCGAACTCCTCAGCCTGGCCGGGCTGCGCGCAGGTGACGATCCGGTGGCCCTGCTCAGTCGTCACGGGCTCAATCGTCACGGGCTCGATCGGCTCACCGACGAGGTGAACCGGCTCTGGGCCGGCGCTCCGGCGTTGCTCGACGAGTCGTCGGTGGTGTTCGAGCCGCCGGTGGCGACCTGCACCAAGATCTGCTGCCTGGCGCTGAACTACGCCGCCCACGCCGAGGAGAGCGGGCTGGAGGTGCCGCCCGAGCCGGTGCTGTTCTTCAAGCCGCCGTCCGCGCTGACGGGCCACAACCGCCCGGTGACCGCTCCCGCCCGCACGAAGCACCTGGAGCACGAGGTCGAGCTGGCGGTCGTGATCGGCTCGACGGTCCGCGACCTGCCCGCCGAGCGCTGGCGGGAGGCCGTTGCCGGATACACCGTGATCAACGACATGACGGCCCGCGACCTCCAACTGGCCAACATCGCCCGCAACGCTCCGTGGGACCAGTCCAAGGGGTTCGACACGTTCGCCCCCGCCGGGCCGTACCTCGCCACCGTGGACGAGGTGCCCGACCCGCAGACCCTGGAGCTGACGCTGGAGGTCGACGGGGAGGTGCGGCAGCGGGCGAACACCAAGCAGATGGTGTTCGGGATCCCCGAGCTGATCGCCGACCTGTCGGACGGGATGACGCTGCTTCCCGGCGACCTCATCGCCACCGGTACCATCGCCGGGATCGCCCCGCTCAAGGACGGAGACGTCATGCGGGCCACGGTGCGGGGCGTGGGCACCCTGATCAACCGTGTCGACTTTCGGTCCGCCTAAACCATAGATATCGGCGCACCTTACTCGTACCCTTGAAGGCATGGACTTCACGGTCGGCGCCCTCATCGACCTCGACGACTACGTCGCCTCGACGCGGGCCCACGGCCGGGAGTGGGCCCGCCGGCAACTCGACCGGGCCGATCGCGCGGTCCGCGCGGTGGCGGCACGACGACCGGCGTCCTGCGAGCCGCTGCCTCCCGACGAGTGGCTGGTCAGGCTGAGCGGCGACGACCCCGACACGCTGATGGGCGAGGCGACCGCGCTGGCCGAGCAGATCCGCGCCCGCATCGTCAGCGCCACCGACCTCACCGCGACCGTCAGCCTCGGCACCCCCCAGCAGGGCCCAGGCAGCACGACGGCGACCGAACGGGACGCCCGGCGCACCAACTCCTACAAGCTGCTGCTGGGCGGCGACAGGGTCATCACGGCGCCGCGGGAGGAGCACTCCGACGCGGCGCCGCCGGTGCGCATCGAGGCGGAGCTGGCCCGCCGGATCCAGGCCGGCGACAGGGGCGGCGCGGCCGGGCTGCTGGCGGGCTGGGTGGACAGGTGCGTCCAGGAGCGCGGCCTGTCCCCGACAACGCTGCACAACTGGCTGATGGGCGAGCTGCTCTTCGTGGTGGACGTGGTCAACCGGGGCCGGCTCGCGGGCGGCTCCACCGACTGGGTCGATGCCTTCGCGCGCCTGCCGATCGAAGAGCTCACGACGGTCACCCAGATCCACGAGCGCTCCTACCTGCGCATCTGGATCGAGGAGACGTTGTGGAGGCTGGTGCCGCCCGCCGCGCGGGACATCCTCTCGACGGCCGAGAGCTACATGGCGGCGCACTACACCGATCCGCGCCTGCGGCTGACCACGGTGGCGGAGGCCGTCTCCGCCAGCCCGTTCTACATCGCGCACCTGTTCGCCGACGTGCGGAAGACGACGTTCCTGCGGCACCTGACCGGGCTGCGGCTGCGCCACGCCCGCATCCTGCTCACCGCCACCACCGCGCCGATCGACACGGTCGCCGCGCGCTCGGGCTATCTGAGCGCGAAGGTGTTCCGCGGCGTGTTCAAACGGCACGTCGGCTGCTCTCCCAGCGAATATCGCCGCAATCACCGGCCCCTGCCCCTGTGAGGCCCTCACCCGGGCGCGCTAGTCGGCGCGCGACACCAGCCGGTACGGTTGCCGCGGCCGCCCCGCCTGCGACGACCTGACCGGCGGGAGAGCCCAGGCCAGCCCTTCCTCGACGAGGCTCTGCAACACGCGGCGGGCGCTGCGCGGCGCGACGCCCAGCACCTCGGCCACGCTCTCCGCGTCGACCACCATCGCCTCGGGGTCGTCGCCCAGCCGTTCGAGGAGCCGGTCGAGCGTCTTGGCCGCCTTGGAGTCGGCCATGGGCTCGTCCACCTGCTCCCGCCTGCGCCGCTGCCGCAGGGGCAGCGAGGTCGCGGTGCCGTCACCGCCGACCAGGAAGGCGGAGGTGGCGTCGGCCGCGCGCGCCCGCTCCACGGCGATGAGGGCGTGGGCGTCGGCGTCGCGGGCGGTGTTGCCGAGGCCGATGCCCACCTCGACGACCATCCCCAGGTCGGCGCGCACCCGGTCGGCGAACGGCGCCACCCGGAACCCGTCGGTGGCCTGCGAGAGGGCCCCCACGGTGGCCGTGATCACGTAGCTGTTCTCCTCGCGCGGGGCCACGGTCGCGCCCATCAGCCGGGCCTCGGCGAGCAGCGACCTGTGCAACGACAACTTCAGCTCCTGCTGCCAGTAGTTGCCGGGCCCGGACTGGGCCGGGCGGGCCGAGGCCGCGAGCTCGACCAGCACGATGGCGATCTGCGACTCCTCCAGGCGGCTGCCCGTGCCCAGCAGCGTCGCGGTGTTGATGGCCAGCCGCAGCGTGTGCGGGGTGGGCTTCATCCGCAGCACCGGCACCTTGGCCGCCTCCAGCTTGCGGGCCACGGTCCTGACCGTGGTCAGCGCCGCCGTGGTGGCGCCCTCGCGGTAGAGCCGCTCGTGGAAGCCGACGAAGTCGCGCACCGAGTCGGGCTGGCGGTATTCGGAGACGTGCACGCCGTCCATGGGCACGCCGATCTCCTGATAGGCCTCGGCCACGTCGGCGCGGGCGATCGAGTCGATGCTCACCCTGGCGGGGTCGATCCGCATGGACAGCGTGCCGCGCAGCAGGCTGGAGTAGAGGCCGGCCCCGCTCACCGGCACGAACGTGGCGGGCACCGGCAGTTCGCCCGCCTCGATGGCCAGGTCGTGCTGGAGAGGCCCGGTGAACAGGACCGCGTCGATGGTGCCCGCTATCTTGGCGAGCTTCTCGCGCGTCTCGTGCTCTCCCGTGTGCGGGGCTCCCACCAGCCGGAACGTCGCCGCCGAGGGCAGGCTCGCGCCGATGTGCACGATCTGCTCGACCAGATCGTGCGGTCCCACCACACCAATCGCGATCTTGGATCGTAGCCCGTCCACCTCTATGCCCCTGTTCTTTCGAGCAGAGCGGTGATCGTGCCCCCGAGCACCGCTGCCCTGTCGTCGTCGCTGAGATTTGAGAACAGTATCCGCCCCAGCGACATACGCAGATCGATGAAGGGAAAGTCCGACCCGTACACGACCCGGTGCGCGCCGAGCCTGCGGACCATCTCGGCGATGTCCGCGCCCGTGTTGAAGGACCCGCACACCTCCAGGACGACCCGCTCGTGCCGCTCGGCCACCTCGATCGACTGGTCGATGCCCAGCGGCGTGACCCCCGAGTGCCCCGCCAGGATCGTGGCCAGCGGGTGCCTCCCGGCCACCTCGTCGACCAGGGGCAGGTCGTTGTACGGCGAGCCGGAGTAGGTGTGGGTGAGCACCGGCCGCCCGGTGAGCTCCGCGTACTCCCAGACCGGCGCGTAACGCGAGCCGGTCAGCGGATATTCGTGCAGGTCGGGATGGAGCTTGACCCCGCCGAAGCGCGGGTCGCCGCCCCACCGGTCGAGCTCGGCGACCGGGTCCTGCCACGGGTTGACGGTCAGGTAGCCGGTGAACCTGTCGGGCGCCCGGTCCACGATCTCCGCGGTTGCCGCATTGCCCCTGGCGGCGTCGAGCTGGATCGCCAGATGGCTGGAGAGCACCGCGTGCGCGACGCCGCACCGGTCCATCACCCCGATCATCCCGGCCGGGTCGTGGTCGGGGATGAAGAACACGCTGTACGGCCCGGCATGGGCGTGCGCGTCGACGATCCTCGTCGCCTGCTGCGGGCGACGCGCCCACAGAGCCGTCGTCAGCTCGTTCATGCCGCTCTGATCTCCCTCCGCAGCAGCCGGTGCACGTTCCCCGCGCCGATTGCCGCGACCTCGGCCTGCCCGAGCTCCGACCAGAGCAGCCGGGTGACCGCCTCGGCGGGGTCGCGGTAGGGCGCTCCGGTGCCGAAGACGAACCTGTCCGCGCCGAACCGGGAGACCAGCCATTCGAGCCCGCGGTGGGAGGACAGGTCGGCCAGCCCGATGCTCACGTTGCCGGTCCTGTCCAGAACGCCGGCGATCTGCCGCAATCTCCGGTAGCCCACGCCGCCCACGACGATCCGCAGGCACGGGTGCGCCCGCGCGAGCGCCTCCACCTCCTGCCAGGTGGTCTGGCCGGCGTCCACGAGCAGCGGCAGCCGTACGGACTCCACGGCGCCGAGAACGGCGGCCGCGTCGGCGCCCGCGAGGTCCCAGCCGTGTTCGCGCGGGAAGGCGCGCACGGCGACCACGCCCGCCTCGACGGCGGCGCCGGCGAACCCGGCGCCCGTCTCACCGCACGTGTCGGGCAACATCACCCAGCACGGGCTGAGCCTGGGCTGCCCGGCGAGCAGGCCGATCAGCTCGCGGTTGCCTCGCGCCGGGTCGTGCAGCCACGACGTCATGCTGCCGACCACGGCCTCGGCGATGCCCACACGGTCCATCGCGGAGAGCAGTTCGGCCACGGTCCCCCCGCCCACGTCACGACGCGGATGGCGGCCGAGCATGGCGTCCGCGTCGATCAGGACCGGCCGGTCCTCGCTCATCGGCCGCCCCAGTGCTCGGCGAGCCCGTCTCGCGCCCAGCCGTGCGCGGTGAACGTGTCGGTCACGCCGCCCACGCGGATCACGGGCGGGCTCGACGGGCTCACCTGGACGTCGGGCGGTCGGTCCCTGAACGGGAAGACGGCGACCGCGAACCGGCCGTCGCGGCGGCGCAACCCCAGCGAGTGGATCTCGCCGTGAGGGGCGGTGGCGGTCTCCGGGTCGGGGATCCTGGCCTGCCCGCTGCCGAAGGTGACCTCGTCCGGCGGCTCCACGGGCACCACGAGAAGCCCGGGGCCCTGGCTGCTCGCGTAGCCGCCGCCGTGCTCGGTCCACGGCGACGTTCCGTGCAGCAGCCAGATCGCCTCCGCGTCGATCGCGTCGGTGACCAGCCAGTACGACGGCTCGCTCCGGACGAAGACGATCCGGCGGTCGTGCCTGGCCCGGTAGCCGTGGTGGTGACCGGTGAAGACGTCCACGTGCTCGCCCGCGTGGAACAGGTCGCGGGCCGCCCCGCGGTCCTCGGTGTACTCCTCGCCGGGCACGAGCAGGGTGTTGTGACCCCTGGTCGCCTGGAACCAGTCGTAGTAGCCGGGGTCGTCGTACGACGGCGGGCCGCCCGCCTCCCAGGCCAGCGGCACCCCCCAGCCGGACACCACGAAGTCGAGCGCCGCGTGGTGGCTGTGCGGCTCCAGCTCGTGCCCGATGTACGGGCCGTGGTTGATCACGGTGTGCAGGGTGCCGGAGCGGAAGATCGTGTATGCGCTGTCCTCCAGGGCGTGCGAGCCCTCGACGGGCACGATCGCCTCACCCAGCAACCTCTCCCCGGTCCGCACCATCTCGGCGGGCCAGACCACGCCGCTGTCCTGCAGGTGCGGGACCCAGCCGCCCGAGGTCGTCAGCGAGACCAGCCAGTCGTGCATGGCGCGGAAACGCGGGTGTGCCACCAGGTCGGGGTCGACGGACGCGGCCCGCTGCACGCCCCCCAGGCACATGCCGTGATAGCCGGGAGAACGCTCGTGGTGGCCGCCGTCCTCGCGCACGTCCCGTTCCAGGTGCTCCAGGATGCGCGCCCTGGCCACCTCGGCCCACTGCCCCGACTCGGGGAGGTCGGCGAACACGCGGGCGACGTGCAGCAGCTCGCAGGCGGTGGCGAACTGCCAGTTGCCGTGCCGGAACGCGTCGTGCTCCTCGGCGGCCCACCGGGCGCCGCCCAGCACGGTCTTCATCATCTGCAGCCAGCACGCGTCGCTGAGCGCGGGCTCGGTGGCGAGGACCGCCAGCGCCCGGGTGACGTGCATCGACCGGGAGGCCACCCCGAGGGAGTACCAGACCACGTCGAGCCCGGGCCAGTCGCCTTCGACCTGGTCGCGGCTCGCGTACCACTGCCGGAAGAAGCGGTCCCACTCGCGGGCGTAGCGGGGGTCACCGGTCTGCGCGTAGGCCGAGACCAGTGGCATCATCCATCTCAGGTAGTGGAACCCGTACAGTCTGGACCGGCCGTGGCCCTTGTCGAGGAAGTCCACCTCTGTCCCGATCAGCCGGTCCGCCTCCGCCACGTCCTCGGGGAGGGGATCCGGCCACACCGGGTCGGGCCGCCGCCACGGCCGGGCCTGTGCGACCGTCGTCACGCCCAGCTCGGCGAGCAGGTCCTCGTCGGTGATGTGCCGCATCCGCACCGGGTCCACGTGCGGCGGCTTCTCCACGTACGTGACGTCCGGCCCCATCAGAGCTTCACCGGCTGCCCCGTCCGGGCCGACTCGTGCGCGGCCGCCAGGACCGCGGTCACGTGCCGGGAGCTCTCCACGGTGATCAGCGGCTCGGTCCCGGCGAGCGCGCAGTCCACGAAGTGGTGGATGGCGTCGCGGTAGGCCCCCGCCGGCACCCCGTGCACGACCCGCTGCAACATGTTCCTGGGGTAGGCGTAGCCGTCCTCGGTGGCCACCTGGATGTTCTCCTTCTGCCGGTCGAGCTGGATGACGCCCGTCTCGCCGGCCACGGTGACGTAGCTGTCGACCATGGTGGGGAAGGTGTTGGGGTAGATCCAGGCCGACTCGAAGGTGGCGACCGCGCCCCGGCCGAACCTGGCCTGGATCTGCATGGCGTCGGGGGTGTCGATGCCCCGGCCGCGCAGCTTGCCGTATCTGGCCGTGGCGAACACCTCGACGACCGCGTCGTCGTACAGCCAGGTCATCAGGTCGATGTCGTGGCTGGACAGGAACCAGGCGCAGGTGGTCTGGTCGGCCCAGCCGATCATGTCGGTGGGCACGTAGATCGTGTCGTCCTTGCGCGCGTAGCCCACGACCGGCTCGCCGATCACCCGCATCTGGTCCTTGGCCTGCGCGTACGCCGGCACCCAGCGGTGGTTGAACAGGCACATGGCCACCACGCCGGCCGACCGGATCGCGGCGACGGCGCGGTCGGCGTCGGCCACGGTGGTGGTGAACGGCTTCTCGACCAGGATGTGCACGCCGGCGCGGGCGGCGGCCACCATGACGTCGGCGTGCAGGTGGTCGGGGGTGGTGATGGAGATCGCGTCCACGGTGCCGGAGTCGAGCAGTTCCTGGTAGCCGGGGTGGACGGTCGCTCCTGGAGCGTGCTCGAGCGGCCGGCGGGCGACCGCGGTGATCTCGGTTTTGGGGTGGGCGGCGAAGACCTCGGCGTGGCCGCGGCCCATCAGGCCGGCGCCGACGATCCCGATGCGAAGTTCAGGCAAGTGCGTCATTCCATCGTTTCTCTGCGGCGTCGAGTGCTTCCCCGGCGCTCTGGGATCCCTGGAGGAAGGCTCTGACCTCTTCCATGAGGTATTCGGCGAGCTCGGCGTCCTTGGTGGTGCCGAGCGGGATGTACTGCAGCTGGGGCAGCCCCTTGACGATCACCTGGCGGGCGACGGCCATCGGGTCGTCGCCCGCGGCCTGGGTGAAGAAGGCGTCCTTGGTCGAGGAGACCGTGGACGGGTAGATCGGCACGATCTTGCAGAAGGCCAGCTGGTTGACGCCGTTGGTGAAGAACTTGATGAACTCGGCGGCGGCCTTCTTGTGCGTGGAGGCCTTCGGGATGGAGAAGGCCTGCTGCGCGAGCAGCAGGTAGCCGCCGGTGTTCATCTTCACCGGCTCGGTGATGACGAGGTCCTTGTAGACGTCGGGGGCGTTCTTCTGGACGTTGAGCAGTTCGGCGGCGTTGGCCATCGGCTTGAAGGCCACCTGGCCGTTCTCCAGCGACTGCGGCAGGTTGCGGATGTCCTTGGAGACGGCCCCGGGCGCGATGCCGTGCCTGTCGTAGCTCTTCTTGAACATCTCCAGGACGGCGAGCGCCTCCGGCGTGTTGAACGCCGCCTTCTTCTTGTCGTCCGTCAGCAGGGTGACGCCGTGATAGCGCAGCGCGGTGTGGTCGGGGATGGCGTTGGTGCCGTTGACCTCGGTCTCCTCGTAGACCTTGTCGGCCAGCGCGAGCGCCTCGGCGAAGGAGGTGGGCGGCGCCTTCTCGTCGAAGCCGGCCTTGCTGACGACCGACTTGCGGTACATCGCCACGGGGGCGCCGCCGTTGTACCAGGGCACGGCGTAGAGCTTGCCGTTCATCCGCATCGGCTCGACCAGGTTGGGCTGGAAGTCGGCCAGCTCTTTCTGGCCGAAATAGGCGTCGAGCGGCTCCAGCGACGGGACGAACCTGCCCAGCTCGACCGAGTTGACGTTGACCGCGTCGGGCACGTCGCCGCTGGCGACGGCGGCGAGCAGCTTGGTCGCGCTCTCCTGGCCGGGGACGTCCACCCACTTGATGCTGACCTTGGGGTGTTCCTTCTCGTACTGGGCGATCAGGCCGGTGATGTAGTCGCTGTAGTTCTTCTTCAGGTTGATCGTCCAGAACTCGACCTCGCCCTCGAAGGGCGGGTCGTCCGCGGGCGCCGCGGCGGTCTGGGGCGACGTGCCGGCAACGCAGCCGGCGGTGAAGAGGGACAGCGCCAGCGCGCCGATCGTTAAGGCACATCGAGTCATCTCCGCGAGCCTCCTGCAAGATATGGCCGTCCTTTATCGCCACTTTCGGCACCATGTCAGCCTCGCGACAGAACGTCAAGAGGCAGGTATTGACCGTGTCGATCAACCGAATGTACGCTTCCCCAAATTCTGGCCAGCCTTTATCAAATCTTAGGACGGCAAAAAGGAGGTGATGCGATGGCCGCCGGCCGGATCCCGGGGCAGCGGTGGTACACGCCCTACCTGTTCGTGATCCCGGCACTCGTCCTGTTCGGCGTGTTCTTCGCCTGGCCGGCGATCACCGCGATCCAGTTGTCGTTCCTCGAGTACGACGTGGTGTCGCAGCCGGTCTTCGTAGGGGTGGAGAACTTCACCAGGATCGCCGGAGACGGCCGATTCTGGACCGCACTGCTCAACTCGCTGCTCTTCCTGGTGGGCATGTTCCCGCTGCTGGTGGTCGTGCCCCTGCTGCTGGCCGTGCTGGTCAATCAGAAACTCCCCGGCATCAGAACGTTCCGGATGCTCTACTACCTGCCGGTCGTCACCTCGATGGTCGCCGTCGGCGTCGCCTGGGAGTATGTCTTCCACCAGCAGGGCGTGCTCAACTGGATCCTCACCGGAGCCGGGCTCCTCGACCAGCCCATCCAGTATCTCCTCGACCCCGTCTGGGCGCTGCCCGCGCTCGTCCTGGTCGAGGGCTGGAAGAGCATGGGCTTCTACATGATGATCTATCTGGCAGGACTGCAGACCATCCCCACCAACCTGTACGAAGCCGCGAAGGTCGACGGCGCCACCGCCTGGCACCGGCTGCGCCACATCACGGTGCCGCTGATGGTGCCGTACATCGCGGTCGCGGTGACGGTGGAGATGCTCGACGCCATGCAGGCCTTCACCTCCATCTACGTGATGACCAAGGGCGGCCCGCAGGACGCAACCCTCACCCTCGGCTACTACATCTGGTCGGCGGCGTTCGAGCACTACGAGATGGGCTACGCCAGCGCGATGGGGCTGGTGCTCTGGGTGCTGATGATCGCCATGGCCGTCCTCAACTACCGGCTCACCCGCGGACGGACGGTCATTCCATGAGCCTGCGGCGCGCGGGGATGTACATCCTGCTGACGGCGATCGCCCTGGTCTTCGTCGGCCCGTTCCTGATCCTGCTCAGCGCGGGGCTGAAGCCCGCCGGCCAGGCGGTCTTCTCCTTCCCGCCCGACATCGTCCCCCGGCCGCCCGTGCTCGACTGGGCGGTCGAGGCCTGGACCGCCATCCCCTTCCCCACCTACCTGCTCAACTCGGTGATCTATGTCGGCGTGACGGTGCCGCTCTACATCGTCGTCTCCGCGTTGTGCGCCTACCCGCTCGCCCTGATGACCTTCAGGGGCAAGAACCTCATCTTCTTCGCCATCCTGTCCACGATGTTCCTGCCGAGCGAGGTCATGCTCATCCCCAGGTTCCTCGTGGTCTCCGAACTCGGGATGGCCGACACGTTCGCCGGGGTGATCCTTCCCGGGGTGCTCTCCGCCTTCGGGATCTTCCTGCTCCGGCAGACGTTCGCGGGCGTGCCCCGCGAGGTCGTGGACGCCGCCCGCACCGACGGCTGCCACGAGCTGCGCATCTTCTGGCACGTCATGCTCCCCGCCGCCCGCCCCACCCTCGCGATCCTCGGCATCTTCGGCTTCATCTCGGTCTGGAACAGCTTCATCTGGCCGCTCGTGGTGCTGAAGGACTCGGCGAAATACCCGGTCGCGCTGGGGATCGCCTATCTCGCCGGAATCACCGGCACGGATGTTCGCAGCCTGGCGGCCGGAACGATCATCTCGATCATCCCGGTCGTCATCGTTTTCATGATCATGCAACGGCACGTACTCGAAGGCATGCGCGGCGCGGTCAAGGGCTGACGCCGCCGGAGGTGACGGATCGATGGTGACACGCAGGCAGTTCGGACTCGGCGCGCTCGCGATGGGCGTGCTGGGCACGGCGCAAACAGGCACGGCTCGCGCCTCGGCGGGCCACGACTACACGGCGCGGGAGACGTTCGACCTCTTCGAGCGCACCTTCCACGAGAGCGGCGCCGTGGGGCAGCCCACCGACAACAACGAGCACGGCGGCCTGGCCTGGGGCCAGTCCTACGTGCTGGCCGGCTTCATCCGCATGTACGAGGCCTACCGCGACACCCACTATCTTGACCGGCTCGTCACCAACATCGACCTCGTGCTGGGCAACCGCGACTCCGAGCGCGACGTGTCCGACTATCGCGGAGAGTCGCTGCCCGCGTGGCGGGCGATGCACCCCTACACGGTCGGCATCGCCGAGCTGAAGGACTCGACCGGCCGGCCCGTGCTGGAGGTGCGCAGCTCGCTGTCCTACGCCGACCTGACCACGGCCACCGTGCTGGCGGGCAGCACCGAGGATCGTTTCACCTTAGAGGTGAGGAGCGGCAGGAACGACGCGGTCGCCACCTTCACCGACCTGTCCATGGACCCCGGCTCCCCCGACTACGCCGTACGCAAGATCCTCGACGCCTACCCGACGCCCACCCAGGTCACCGCCCGCGACCTGCACGAAGAAGGCACCGCCCCGCCCATCCAGGGCGCGACCCCGCTTGTCTCCCAGCCCGTGATCTTCGCGGTGCACACCGGCATGATCACCTACCCGATCGCGTCGTTCGCCCGGATCGTGATGCGTACGCCGAAGCTCCACGCCGACCCGCGTTACAGGGCCAAGGCCGCGGAGTATCTCGACGCCGCCAAGGCCGCGGCCGCCGTGCACGACCGCGAATGGCGGCAGAGCGACGACGGCGGGCACCTTTCCTGGGTCAAGGGCACCCCGCTCGCCTACGACGGCACCGAGATGCCCACCAACCAGTTCCTCGCGCTCGGGCTCACCTACGCCGAGATCGCCGCCGCCACCGGCGACCCCGCCTACGCCGAGCGGGCCAGGCGGATGGCCCGCACGTTCGCCCGTGAGCTCAAGACCGACGCGAACGACGCCTACACCTGGTCCTACTGGCCGTCGTTCGGCGCGACCTACCGGGGCTTCGCCGCCACCGAGGGCATCTCGGAGTTCACTCCGTCCGGCCGTGGCGCCAAGCAGATCGAGGACCTCAGCCACGGCGCGATCGACGCCGAATTCGCCGCCCTCGCCTTCCGCCACGGGCTCGGCTTCAAGGGCGCCGACATGGCCAGGTTCGCCAGGACCTACAGCAAGAACATGGCCACCACCGACCCCGACGGCGTGCCGACCACGTTCCTGCGCGTCGACGGGACCGGCGGCCTGGCTTCCTCGGGCCAGTATCTCCAGGCGCCGCGGTGGATGGCCGTGGCGCAGTGGGACCGGGTGGTGTTCGACCACGCCAAGTCCATCTACGAAGCCCGCGCGACGGAGCCCAGCCAGGGCTCCCACATCGCCGGCGTGGCCTACCTCAACTGGCAGGCCCGCCGGCAGGAGTGACGACGGCCTTACCTGGGAAAGGAGGCGGCGGCGGCCAGGAACGCGTCATTGGCCTCGGGAGAGCCGATCGAGACGCGTACGCCCTCCTCCGCGAAGGGCCGGACCGCCACGCCCTCCGCCGCGCACGCGGCGGCGAAGTCGAGGGTGCGCCCGCCGAGCCGGAGCCAGACGAAGTTGGCCTCGGTGGGCGGCACCGTCCAGCCCTGCGCGAGCAGCGACTCCCTCACCCGGGTGCGCTCCTTCACCACCTGCTCGACCCGGTCGAACAGCTCGTCCTCGGCCCGCAGCGAGGCGATGGCCGCGACCTGCGCGAGGTGGTTGACCGCGAACGGGATGATCGTCTTGCGCACGGCCGACGCCACCGGCTCCTGCGCGATCATGTAGCCGACCCGCAGGCCCGCCAGCCCGTACGCCTTGGAGAAGGTGCGCAGGACGCAGACGTTGGGCCGGTCGCGGTAGAGGGTGAGGCCGTCGGGGACGTCGTCGTCGCGGACGTATTCGTGGTAGGCCTCGTCCAGCACGACCAGCACGTGTTCGGGCACCCGGTCGAGGAACGCCTCCAGCGCTCCGCGGCGGATGGCCGTGCCCGTGGGGTTGTTGGGGTTGCACACGAACACCATGCGCGTGCGGTCGCCGATCGCCTCGGCCATGGCGTCGAGGTCGTGGTCCTCGCCGGCCAGCGGCACCCTGACCGAGGTGACCCCGGCCAGGTCGGCGAGGAGCGGATAGGCCTCGAAGGAGCGCCACGCGTAGACGACCTCGACCCCCGGCTCACCCACCGTCTCGAACAACTGCTGCGCCACCGTGACCGACCCGGCTCCGAGCGCGACGTGCTCGGGCGGCACGGAGTGGCGCTCGGCGATGGCCTCGGTCAGCCTGATCGAGCCGGGATCGGGATAGCGGTTGATCTGCCGCGCTCCCTCGGCGATGGCCTCGACCACGGACGGCAGCGGGTCGTACGGCGTCTCGTTGGACGACAGTTTGTACGACCGGCCATCGGGAGCCGCTACGGCCTTGCCCGGTTTGTACGGGGCCATGCTGTCGAGAATGTGGCGG
Organism: Nonomuraea diastatica; assembly: GCF_004349015.1. Classification (NCBI taxonomy): domain Bacteria; kingdom Bacillati; phylum Actinomycetota; class Actinomycetes; order Streptosporangiales; family Streptosporangiaceae; genus Nonomuraea; species Nonomuraea diastatica. The sequence continues at coordinate 20,787 of NZ_SMKP01000017.1, read as the reverse complement.
AAACGAGGCATGGCCCAACTGTAGAAGGCGCGGCGCGGTGAAGCATCACCCGTCCTAGCGAGGGACGCCTGCGTCAGTCTTTGAGGGTGCGCAACATCGGAGGGTGGAGCAGCTCGGCCGGGCCCCTGCGGTAGAGCTTGGCCGGGCGGCCTCCGTCGCGGGTCGTGGTCGCGCCCGTCTCCACCAGGAACCCCTCGGCCTTGGTGACCTTGCGGTGGAAGTTGCGGGGGTCGAGCAGCCGGCCCCAGACGATCTCGTAGACGCGCCGCAGGTCGGCCACCGTGAAGTCGGGCGGGCAGAAGGCCGCCCCCAGCGGGGTGTATTCCAGCTTGGAGCGGGCCCGCTCGACGCCGTCCTTCATGATGCGGCGGTGGTCGAAGGCCATGACGGCGAGCGAGTCGACCGGCTGCCAGCTCATGTGGGCCTTCTCCGAGGCCGGCAGGTCGGGGGCGAGGCCGAGGTAGGCGACGCTCAGCACCCGCTGGCGGGGGTCGCGGTCGGGATAGCCGTAGGTCTGGAGCTGCTCCAGGTGAACGGGCGCCCCGGGGAGGCCCGCCCGCTCGGCCAGGATGCGGTGGGCGGCGGCCGGGAGGTCCTCGTCGAGCTGGATGAAGCCGCCGGGCAACGACCAGCGCCGCAGGAACGGCGGGTTGTCGCGGCGCCAGACGAGCGCGCTCAGCGCCTGGTTGCGGACGGTGAGCACGACCAGGTCGACGCTGACCGGGATGCTCGGGACCATGGCAGGCACGTTACACGCAGCCGCCGACGGGGAGCGAACGGTGCGGCGCCCCGGGTCAGGTGTCGATCCGCACGTGTAACGGCTCCGTCGTCGACTGTCCTGACGGCACCTTCAACCCGATCTTGACCCACTCGCCGGCCGGCACCTGTGACCAGTTGAACGGCACCCACGCGGTGACCATGCCGTCGGGCAGTTCCTCCAGCGGGTCCTCGTCGAGCCAGCCGACCGCGGACACCACCAGCTCCTGAGTCCCGCCGGACCACTGGATGGTGACCGTGCCGCCCTTGAAGTTGTATCCGCGCACCTCCACGCCGTCCTGGACGTCACGCCCGCGGCGGATCGCGTCGACCGCGATGGGCCGCTGCCAGTCGGCGGTGATCTCCGTCTCCAGCGAGGGCCGGCCGCACGTCATGAAGTCGCTCCACATGTAGGAGACGATCTTCTGCACGTAGCGCCCGGCCATGGTCACGGCCTGGTCGAGCCGTTGCTTGTCGGTCTTGCCGCGCGTGCCCTGCGGGGCGCACGGCTGGTCGCCGGACGGCTCGAACGCCTCCACGTTCGCCCATAACTGCACCTCGTAACCGTCCATGAGCAGCTCTTCGCGGGCGATCGACATCTCGCGGTAGTAGTCGCGCGTGGACCCGTGGTACGCGGTCTCGTACGTGGACTCCCCCACCACCGGCCGCAGCCGCTCGTCGACCTCGCTCTCGCGCTCGTCGGGCCAGAACAGGCCCACCTTGCCGGTGCCGCGGCTGTCCTGGGGCGCGACGATGCCGACGCCCGTCTTCGTCAGCGCCCTGAACCCCTCGGCCACCTGCTTGGGCGTCTGGCCGAACGCCACCCGCTTGCGGGCGTCGAGGTAGGGGCTGATCAGGATGGGCTTGCCGGGTAATTCCTGCTCCACGATCCGGTGCTGGTCGGCATAGACCTCCAGCGTCGGGTTGTCGGCCAGGGTGTCGGACATCTGGACCTCGAACGGCTGGTAGACGCCGCCCAGCGACTCGCGCTCGGCGAAGCGCACGCCGTAGTCCTGCAGGATGCGCCGCGTCACCGTGGTGAGCGTGCCGATGTGCTTCCTGTTGGCCCTGGTCGGCGTCTCGGGGTCGCGGGGCGCGAGCGGCAGCGCCGGGAAGACCCGCATGCCGAACTGGTCGGCCAGGTCGAGCAGCTCCGTCAGGCTGTCCTTGGACTTGCCCGCGATCAGGATCATGTCGTAGGAGGTGGCCTTGCCGCTGAAGTCGCACGTGGGATCGTCCGAGCCGTCCGGCTGGGTGACGAGCCGGAAATAGGTGCGCTTGGGCGTCTGGATAACGTGTTCCATCTCAGGGCAGCGGAACAGGCCCTCGCCGAACGACTCGTCGGTGCGGTAGACGTACGTGCGGCCGATCCGGTTGCCGGGGTTGGCCTTCTTCAGATCCCGCTCGGCCGCGTCGTGGCAGGTCAGGCCGTCCTCTTCGCACGCTTCGTACAGCGAGTCGAGCTCGCCGTCCTTGGTCTTGATCTCGCCGGAGCCGGTGACGGGGCGATATTGCAGGCCGTAGCCGATCCTGATGATCGTGTCGCCGCCGACGTTGTGGATCTCCTGCAGTTGCTTGCGCCAGGTGCAGGGGTTGGACTTGGGGGTGATCCAGTAGCCGGTGACGGCGTAGGGGGCCTGCTCCTTGGTCTCGAACGTGCCACACCGGTCGGTCACCGCGCTCACCTTCGGCGTCGGCTCGGTGCTCGACGGCTTGGGCGTGGCCGGCCTGGCGACCGGTTTCTCCGACGAGTAGGGAAGCACGATGATCGCCGCCGCCACCACAGCGAGAATGGCCGCGCCCACAGCGAAGAAAAGCCAGCGCACGTTCAGGTACCTACCGCCCTTGAAGAAGAACCGTTATCGGCTGATGCCCGCCCACGACTCCAGCTGGGTGACGAACCGCTTCGCGGAGTTGGGCCAGTGGTGGTTGGCGCGGGCCGCCGCGTAGCCGCGCGCCCCCTGCGCCCGTCGCTCCCACGCGTCGTCGCGGAGGGTCAGCACCGCCTGCGCGACCGCCTTGGGGTCCTCCCACGGCACGACGACGCCGCTGTCGTAACGTTCGACCAGCTCGACAGCGCGTGGAGAGGGGGTGGTGATGACGGGGATGCCGTGGGCCATGTACTCAACGATCTTCGTCGGCATGGAGTGCCGGTAGTTGGGCTCGTCGTGGAGTAAGGAAAGCCCCGCGAGCGCCCCGTCGAGCCGCTTGAGCGCCTCGTCGTTGGGCATGAAGTCGCGCCATTCCAGCAGGCCCTCGGTGACGGCCTGGTTGAGCATCGGACGGCTTTGCGGGTCGGCGTACCCGATCAGCTCCACGGCCACGCGGTACGGCTGCAGCAGCTTGGCCACCTCGACGGCCTCGATCACGCCTCTGGCCCGCGACAACCAGCCGAGATAGACCACCCGGTCGTCGCCGGGAGGGGTCACGGAGTCGGGCACCCAGGTCTCGTTGGGCACGATGGGGTGCGCGTCCTTGAACCGGCCCGCGTACGCCGTCTCGGCCAGCATCAGGTGCATGTGACGCTCGGCGGTGCCTTCGAGCATGCGGGCCATGAAGCGCACGGGCGGCCGCAGGGGCGAGGGGAGCCAGGGCTTCAGCGAGAGCGTGGCCGGGGTGTCCTCGTGCACGTCCCACACCACGGGCGGCCTGTTGCGTATGCCCCACACGGCGAACAGCAGCTCGGGGTCGTGGACCAGGACGAGGTCGACCTTGTCGCGCATGCGCTTGAACAGCCGCCGGGCGGCCCACACGGCCGACAGTCGTTTGCGCTGCGCGGCCCTGGGCAGATCGACGCCCGTGACCCAGGGACGGGGGACGACGCCGAAAGCGGTGAACGACGCCGCGTACGTGACCTCATGACCGGCATCCACGAGAGCACGGATCTGCCGATGCAGAATCCTCGCGTCCTCGGGGTTATGCACCACCGTCATGACGAGCACGTGCACTGCGCGCAGCCCTCCGTCGCTACAGCCGCTCGACGCGTTCACCCTCGGCGAGAACGCCTCGGGTGTCCAGCACGAGCTTGGCTTTCGCCTCGACCATGTCGAGGTCGAACGCGGCGTGCTGCTGCAGGAGCAGCGTCACGTCCGCGTTGGTCACGGCCTCGGCGAGATCCTCCTCACGCGGCACCGCGGTGCCGTCGACCGACCACTCCTTGACGTACGGATCCGCGAACGAGAGCTCCGCTCCCAGCTCCAGCAGCGCCCGCGCCACTGGGAGCGCCGGGGTCTCACGCTCGTCGGCGATATCCGGTTTGTAAGTGACGCCGAGCATAACCACTTTGGCGCCGTTCACGGGCTTCTTGTTGCTGTTCAGCAATCGCTGGACGCGCGCCACCACGTACGACGGCATCCGCTCGTTGATCTCCTGCGCCAGCTCGACGAACCGGAACGGGTAGCCGAGCTTGCGCACGGTGTAGGACAGGTAGGACGGGTCGACGGGGATGCAGTGCCCGCCGACGCCCGGCCCCGGCAGGAACTTCTGGAAGCCGAACGGCTTGGTCGCGGCGGCCTCGATCGACTCCCACAGGTCGATGCCGAGCTCGTCGCAGAAGATCGCCATCTCGTTGACGAGGGCGATGTTGACGTGCCGGTAGGTGTTCTCCAGCAGCTTGGCCATCTCGGCCTCGCGGGTGCCGCTGACCGGCACCACCTGCTCGATGAAGCGCCCGTAGAACGCCGTCGCGCGGTCGCGGCAGGTGGGCGTGTAGCCGCCCACGACCTTGGGGGTGTTGTGCAGCCCGAACTTGGGGTTGCCCGGGTCGATGCGCTCGGGCGAGAACGCCAGGTGGAAGTCCTCGCCCGCGACGAGCCCCGAGCCCTCCAGCAGCGGCCTGGCCACCTCGTCGGTGGTGCCCGGCCAGGTGGTGGATTCGAGCACGACGAGCGTGCCCTTGCTCAGGTTGCGGGCGACGGTCCTGGTGGCGCCCTCCACGGCCGACAGGTCGGGGCGGTGGTCCTCGTCGAGCGGGGTGGGCACGCAGATGACGATGGTGTTGCTTCTGGCCAGCACGGTCTCGTCGAGGGTGGCGCTGAAGCCGTTGGCCAGCATGTGCTCGACGTCCGCGTCGGTCAGGTCATCGATGTAGGACTGCCCGGCGTTGAGCGCGTCGACCTTGCGGGGGTCGACGTCCACGCCGACGACCCGCAACCCGGCACCCGCCGCCTCTTTGGCGAGCGGCATGCCGACGTAGCCCAGACCGATGACAGCCAAGTCGATTTCTGTCACAGCTGTGCCTTTGGGAGCCGGAAACAACACTTCATGGTCGCAAAGGCTATCTCAACTCCACCTAGCTCACGCCTAATGCGACCGAACCCGTCGTAAGAGACAGCCAACACGAAGGTCATCATTCGGCAAGTGACCGGTATAGGGCTTGATAAGTCTCGGCAACCCTGCTCCACGTGCGCTTCGCCGCCACTTCGGCCCGACCCGCCTCGCCCATCTCCGCGCGCTTGGCGGGATCTTCCTTGAGCCCGGCGAGCGCCTTGGCCAGCGCGGCGGGATCGCCCGGCGGCACGAGCATTCCGGCGCCGTCGGAGCCGACGAGCTCGGAAAGCGCGGGCAGATCGCTGAGCACGACGGGTTTGCCGAGCGCCATCGCCTCGACCGGTTTCAATGGCGTAACAAGTCGGCACACGCGAAGGTCCTCGCGCGGGCAGACGAAGATGTCGATGGCGTCCTGCGCCTGCAGCGCCTCCTCGGGACCGACCCGTCCCGGCAGCACGGCGTCGCTCAGACCCAGCTCGTCGACCAGCTCAAGCAGGTTGTCGCGCTCGGTGCCGTCGCCGACGAGGAGCACCCGCACCGGGGCGCGGTCGTCACGCAGCAGCGCGGCGGCCCGCAGCAGGGTGGCGAACCCCTCGTAGGCCACGATGCTGGACACCGACCCGACCACGATCTCGCCGGGCTCGATGCCGTACGCCTGCCGGAACGAGGCGCCGTCGTAGTGGGCCGACAACAGCGAGTCGTCCACGGCGTTGGGCGCCAGGTGGATCTTCTCCCTGGGCACGCCGCGCTCGACGATCTCGGCGGCCATCGTCTCAGCCAGCGTCACCACGGCGTCCGCCTCGCGCATCAGGAACGCCTCGCGCTCGCGCTGGAGCACGTGCCGCTGGCTGCCGACGCGGATCGGGTCGCGCGAGGCCCAGGTCTCCTCCAGGAAGCCGCGCACCTCGTAGACGAACGGCGTGCCCGTCCTGTCGCGCACGGCGTGGGCGATCGAGCCGTTGCGGTGGTCGGTGGCGGCGTGCACGACCTGCGGCCGCAGCTCGGTCACCAGCTTGGTGACCCCGTCGGCGCCCCTCGAGATGCGGCCCTGGGTCTCGAACGGCATCTCCCCGTGCCCGTCCGGCAGCAGCCGGTAGTAGGGGACGCCGTCGATCTCGTCGTACGGGGCAGCGTCGGCGTGACCCTGCAACATCGGCCAGCCCCAGCTCGTGACCACGTGCGGGTCGATGCCCGCGGCCTTCTGCGAGGTGACGATGCGGTGGGTGCGGACGGTGTAGCCGGCCTGCGTGTACGGCAGCGCGTTGGTGACGACGTGCAGCACGCGGTTCTCGACCCGGCTCAGGATGGCCACCTTGGGGCCCGGCGGGATCGGGTCGGGGCTGATGGCGGCCAGCTCGCCGCGGTAGTAGGCGGCCCTGCGCTTGACGAAGGGGTATTTGGTGTGCGCCTCGAGCACGGCGGCGGCCTCGCTGACGCGGCCGGCGTCCCAGTGGGCCTTGGCGTCGTTCCACGGCCCCTTGACCACGCGCATGCCGAACTTGCGCACCATGCGCCGGGCCCGGCGCGCGGCCGGCCAGGCCACGCTGCCCACGATCGGCCGCATCCGGGGCGGGAGCGTGTCGGCGGCGGCCTGGGCCACGCGGACGGGGTCGGACCTGACCTTCGTCATGACCACCCGGGAAACGATGATCGGGTGCTGGACGAAGCCTTTGAGAAGTCCACCGACGCCGGCACGGGCGGACTTCGCGGAAACCCTGTCGGACGAGCGGGAGGAGTCTTGACGACTGGCGTCGGATGCCACGCGGTGACCGTACCATAGGCAACGTTTTTTCCCTTCCGCTATGAAAGGCGAGGTCAATGAGGGAGAACCCCCTGGTCCTGCACGTATTGGGTGCTCGTCCCAATTTCGTGAAAGCGGCCCCGGTGGTCCGGGCACTCGGTGAACTCGGCGTGCGGCAGGGCATCATCCACACCGGTCAGCACTATGACGCGCTGATGTCGGACGTGTTCTTCGCCGATCTCGGCCTGCCCGAGCCGGTGGCGAACCTGGGCGTCGGCTCGGGCAGCCACGCCAAGCAGACCGCCGCGCTGCTCGTCGGCCTGGAGGAGGTCGTGCAGGAGCAGGAGCCCGACCTGGTCGTGGTGTACGGCGACGTCAACTCGACGCTGGCCGCGATCCTCGTCTGCGCCAAGCTGGGCGTGCAGACCGCGCACGTGGAGGCGGGGCTGCGCTCGTTCGACCGCGGCATGCCGGAAGAGGTCAACCGGGTCGTCACCGACGCGCTGGCCGACGTGTTGTTCGCCACCTCGCCCGAGGCGCTGTCCTACCTGGCGTCCGAGGGCGTGCCCGCGTCCAAGGTGCATCTGGTGGGCAACCCGATGATCGACAGCCTGTACGCGGCCCTGCCCTCGCTGGACCCGGCGCCCGTGGTGGAGCGGCTCGGCCTGCCCGGCCGTTACGCCGTGGCGACCCTGCACAGGCCGGCGAACGTGGACACGGCCGAGGCCGCCAAGGAGCTGGTCGACGCGGTTCTGGACGTGTCGCGGCAACTCCCGCTCGTGGTGCCCGTGCACCCGAGGGGCAAGGCCCGGCTGGCCGAGGCCGGCCTGGTCGACAGCCCGTCGGTCAAGGTGGTGGATCCGCTGGGTTATGTGGACTTCCTCTCACTCGTACGCGGGGCGGCGCTGGTGGTCACCGACTCCGGGGGCGTGCAGGAGGAGACGACCGTGCTGGGCGTGCCCTGCCTGACCGTCCGGCCCAACACCGAACGGCCGATCACGATCACGCACGGCACGAACCGGCTGGTCACGCCCGCGCTCCTGCCTGCGGCGGCGGAGAAGGCGCTGGCCGACGGCGCCTCGACGCCGGCGGGCGAGCTGCCGGTGTTGTGGGACGGCCAGGCAGGGCCGCGGATCGCCAAGGTGATCTCCGCCTGGCTCAAGGGGGACAACCTGGCCCCTGCCTCTCAGGGCAAACGCCCCGAATAGTGGCTATTTCCGCCGTAGCATGATGTACCTCCGCTGAGCGTTAGGCGTCCACCATGGCCGAAGATCCCCGCGGGGGGCACGCCCCCCGCGTCCCCCCCTCAGGAGCAGCTCCACGCGGGGGGCAGGCCCCCCGCGTGCCCCCCACCGGCGCTTCGCACTCTTCCGTTGAATCCCTTGAGGTAGACGAACCCTCCGGGTTCGTCTACCAGCGACTCGGTCCCGTCAACTGGCTGCCTGAGGACCGCAAGGTCGTCGAGCGGTACGAGGCGGAGCTGAGAGAGCTGCGGCGCCGGCTGGAGATCGCCGAGGCCAAGGCCGCGTATGCCGGCTGGAAGCTGGAGGCCACGCAGGCCAAGCGCACGTTCAAGCTGGGCGAGGCGCTGGGCTCGAAGAGCCCCGGGAAGATCGTCGAGGCGGTCAGGTCGAAGCAGAAGGCTCCCAAGCCGCCCACGCCCGTCACCGAGGCCATCGAGGCGGCGAACAACCGGCCGCCGCTGGTCGAGGTGCCGGCGGTGAAGTGGCCGTCGGGCCCGGTCGACAGGCCCGGCCTGAAGGTCGCGGTGATCCTGGACGACTTCTCCAGGATGGCTTTCCGCTACGAGTGGGACCAGATCGAGTTCGGGCTCAAGGACTGGCCGGAGATCTTCGCGGAGAAGCGGCCCGACCTGTTGTTCTGCGAGTCGGCCTGGCACGGCAACCAGGGTCGCTGGCGCTACCAGATGACCGGCACCAACGCGCCCAAGGAGCCGCTGCGCGACCTGGTGGCCTGGTGCAGGCAGGAGGGCATCCCCACGGTCTTCTGGAACAAGGAGGACCCGCCGAACTTCGACTTCTTCATCGACACGGCCAGGCTGTTCGACTACGTGTTCACCTGCGACGGTGACATGTTGCCGAAATATCGCGAAGTTCTCGGACATGACCGGGTGGACGTGCTGCAGTTCGCCGCCCAGCCCCGCGTGCACAATCCCATCCAGCAGCGCCAGGGCCGCCTGCACGACGTGGTGTTCGCCGGGATGTACTTCCGTGACAAGCACCCCGAGCGCCGCGAGCAGATGGAGACCGTGCTCGACCCGATCAGGGAGCTGGGCCTGCACATCTTCGCCCGCAACGGCGAGGTGGACGAGAAGTACGCCTGGCCGGAGAAGTACCGGCCGCACATCGTGGGCGAGCTGCCCTACGACCGGATGCTGGCTGCATACCGGATGTACAAGGTCTTCCTCAACGTCAACTCGGTGCTGGACTCGCCGACCATGTGCGCCCGCCGCGTCTTCGAGCTGTCGGCCTGCGCGACCCCCGTGGTGTCGGGGTGGTCACGGGCGATCGAGGAGACCTTCGGCGGGCTCGTCCCCATCGCGCGCGAGCCTGTCGAGTCGTACAACCAGGTGCTGCACCTGATCAACAGCCCCGAGCTGCGGGCCAGGACGGGCCACCTGGCGATGCGCGAGGTCTTCGACAAACATCTGTTCTCCCACCGCGTCGACCAGATCCTCCAGCTCCTCGGGCACCATGTGCAGACGCGGTCGCGCTCGATCTCGGTCGTGCTGCCCACCAACCGCGCCTCCCAGATCGAGCACGCGATCTCGTCGGTGGCCCGCCAGATCCACCGGCCGCTCCAGCTTGTCATGGTGCTGCACGGCCTGGACATCGACCCGGTCGTGGTCGCCGACAAGGCCCGCATGGCGGGCATCACCGACGTCGTCGTCCTCCCCGCGGACGCCTCGCTCTCGCTCGGCGCCTGCATGAACCTGGGCATCGCCGCCGCCGAGGGCGACCTGATCGCCAAGATGGACGACGACAACCTCTACGGCGAGCACTATCTGTCGGACCTCGTCAGGGCGTTCGACTACTCCGACGCCGAGCTGGTCGGCAAGGGCGCGCACTACGCGTACTTCGAGGGCATGAACACGACCATGCTGCGCCTGCCCGGCCTGGAGCACCGCTACTCGTTCCTCGTCCAGGGCGGCACGTTCCTCGGCAAGGCCGACATGTTCCGGTCGTACGGCTTCGCGGACATCACCCGTGGCGAGGACACCGAGCTGGTACGGCGGCTGAAGGAGGACGCCGTCAAGATCTACTCGGCGGACCGCTTCAACTTCGTCTACTGGCGCAGCGCCGACGCCTCGATGCACACGTGGCAGGCCGACCACATCAAGCTGACCCGCAACGCGCAGTTCGCCTTCGTCGGCCGCCCTGACGACCACGTGCTCATCTGACCCGTCAGGCGACCTGTTCGAGGTTCTTGTCGGCGAGGCGGGCCAGTTCGTACAGGCCCTGCGCCTTGACCTTCTGGCCGACCACGAGCATGCTCATGACCACGGTGCCCCGCCTGATCATGACGGAGCCGATCTGCGCGTCCTTCTCGCCGCCGGCGGCCGAGGTGAGGTAGGCCCGCGACTCGTCGCCCTTGGGCGGCATCTTGAGCGTCCTGGTCTTGTACGTCACCTGCGTGCCGCCGACGTCGGCCGTGTAGGAGGCGCACTGGCGCGGCAGCGGCTTGGGGAAGGACTCCGACGGCAGCGACACCACCGCCTGCGTGATCGAGCCGCGCTCGGCGGCGAACGCGATCACCGCGGCGGGCGCCCCCGCGATGTCGGGCTGCTCGATGTCGAGCTGGGCCGCGCCCGCGCACTCCGGCCGCTGCAGCTTGGCCTGGCGAAGCGCGGCGATGCCCTGCTGGGTGGACTTGAGCTTGCCGAACGCCCCCAGCTCCGGGCCGTAGGCGACGTGCATGCCGTCGGGCACCGGCAGGAGGGCGGCGCGGAGCTTGGCCGAGGCGGCGGACGGCGAGGACGCGGACGCCGAGGCGGCGGGCGCTTGCGGCTCCTCCCCTGAGGAACATCCGGCAAGGGCCAGCATGCCCAGACATATGCCAGAAATGGTCTTAAGCATATACGCTCCAATTCACTCGCGCGGCATTGTCGAAAACGCTAGAGGACGCGGAGAGTACGCAGCCGGGCAACGTCGCTATTCGTGGAATTCAATGGTTTCGCGGCTTTTTCCGGTTCCGCGGCATACGAGGGGCACCGCACAACCTGCACGATCGTGCTGGTCAAGCACTCGCCTCCGGCCGGACGGAGCCCGCCAGGAGGCGTCGAAGGGGTGCGTGCCGGTCACTTGACTCCCCGGCCTGACATGCCGGACGGGTGGCCCAATCAGGCATTCGCCGTAATAGGTCGCGCAAAATGTTTCTCGAACCACTGCGCGGCGTGACGCCGCTTTTCGCCTGGCTGCTGATGATCGCGCCATGGGCTTGACTCCACGCGACCTCGGGATGAACCAGATCATTTCCCGCCGGGACTTCTTCGACGGCATAGCCGTGAGCGCTCTGGGGAGCCCAGTGGCGCGCGTGGCGCATGGTGCCCCTGGGCAAGCTGAGACGCCTCAGAACGCCGCGTACGGGCCGAGAGGCTTCACGGTGCGGGGAGACACCAGTGAGGCGCTCAGCGTGCCGCACGCGCTGCGGGACGGGCGGTTCTGGGCTCACGCGGACCCGCCGGAGGCGACAGGTGAGCGCTACGACCTCGTGGTGGCCGGCGGCGGGCGCAGCGGGATGAGCGCCGCCGCCGAATGGCTGCGGCGCGATCCCGGCGCCGCCGTCCTCGTCCTCGACAACCACGACGAGGCCGCCGGGCAGGCCCGGCGCGACGCGCTGCGCCGCAGGATCCGCCAGGAACGGCCCGACGGCGTGATGTGCGACGCGGAGACCTTCGGCGCGGACACGCTGGTCAGGCTCGCCTCCCCCGGATGGGCCGACGAGGTGCCCATCGCCGAACGCGCCAGGCGCGACCTGCGCATGCTCCACGAGGACCCGCCCGACTGGTTCCCCAGGCTGTCGGCGGAGGAGAAGCAGGAGCGGCTGGCCGCGCTCACGTACTCCGAGTTCCTGCTGCAGGTGTGCGGGGTCCATCCCGACGTCGAGCGGTTCTGCCGGACCATGCCGTGCCGCGAATGGGCCTACGACACCCGGGCCTTCGGCGCGATCGACGCCTGGGGCGCCGGCTATCCGGGCTTCGGCGGCCTCGTGCTCGACCGGGACAAACCCTCCCGGCTCAACTCGCCCAGCGTGCGGCAGGAATGGCAGGCGGGCGCTGGAGAAGACCACGTCGCCACGCCGCCGTCCGACGGCCGGGCGCGGCTGCGACTGTCCAGCCCGGTGGTGTTCGCGCGCGACGGCGCCGGCGCCGCGACCGTGGGCTACTTCGACGGCCACCAGGTCATGACCGTCGAGGCCGGGTCGGTGATCCTGGCCTGCTGGAGCGCGGTCGTCCCGTACCTGGTGCCCGAGTTGCCCGAGGACCAGCGGCGGGCGCTGCGCTCGGCGATCAGGGTGCCGCTGCTGCACGCCACGGTGCGGGTGCGCGACGCGCGCGCGTGGCGGCGGCTCGGTGTTCTGCGGGTGCGCTGGACGGGGGCGTACTGGTGTTTCTGCGAGCTCGAATCGCCCGCCACCGTGCACCTGCTGGCCGCGCCCTGCCGCTCCGAGCTGGGGCCGGGCGCGGGCGCGGCGGCGGGCAGGCGGGAACTCGTCAGGACGCCGTACGGCCGGCTCGAGCACACCATCCGCGACCAGCTCGCCAGGCTGCTCGGCCCCGCCGGTTTCGACCCCGCGGCGGACATCGAGGCGATCACCGTCGACCGGTGGGGGCACGCGAACACACCCGAGTACTGCCGGCCCTGGCACCCGTACTATCCCGACGGGCCGTTCCCCGCGGACGTCGCGCGCAGGAAGTTCGGCAGGATCGCGATCGCGGGCTCCGACTCCGCCCCCGTCGGCCGCGGCGACGCGGCCGTGTCCGCCGCGCTCCGCGCCGTCGGGGAGCTGGCGCGATGAGGCCGTGGCTGCGCATCTTCGTGACGGGTTTCGTGCTCTGGCTGGCCACCGTCGTCGTCACGGCCTGGACACGCAACTCCAACCTCGTGCCGACCGTGGTGCTGTTCGGCAGTTTCCTGGTGCCGGTGACGTTCGTGGTCTGGGCGTACGGGCGGGGCCGCTCGTCCCGGGTGACGGTCGAGCGGTTGTTCACCGCGTTCTTGGTGGGCGGCGTGCTGGGCGTGCTCGGCGCCTCCCTGCTGGAGAGCTGGCTGGTCCGGCCGTCGATCCTGATGTTCGTGCTGGTCGGCCTGATCGAGGAGGGCGTGAAGCTCGCAGCACTGATCTTCGTCAGCCGGCCCCTCCTCAAAGGAGCGCGATCAGCCCGCGAGGGAGCGCCGGTGTCTGGACTGAGAAGAGAGGGAGCGCAGCGACCGAACGACGAGGGAAGACACCGGACATCAGCGACCGAGCCGCGATCCGAAGGATCGCCATCAACATCGCCGTCAATACGGGACGGGCTGGTGCTGGGAGCCACTGTGGGGTTCGGGTTCGCCGCCTTCGAGAGCGCGGGGTACGCCTTCAACGCCCTGTTCACCTCCGAGGGCCTGTCGCTGGTGCAGCTCGTGGAGACCGAGGTGCTGCGCGGCATCCTGACCCCGGTCGGGCACGGTCTGTGGACGGCGATCGCCGGCGGCGTGCTGTTCGGGGCGGGCGGCCGGCTCACGGCGCCGGTCTGGCTGGCCTATCTGGGTGTCTCGCTGCTGCACGCGTTGTGGGACTCGATGACCGCCATCGCGATCGCCATCACCCTCGTGCTGACGGGGCAGCCGTGGCAGTTCCAGCTGCTGCGGATCGGCAGGGTGCCGAACGTGACCGACTGGCAGGTGCACGTGTACACCCTGCTGAACTGGGGCGGACTCATCGTGATCTCGCTGGTCGCGCTGGCCTGGCTGGAGAGGATCGTCGCTTCGGCCCGCAGAGCGCCCAAGATCCCGTCTCAATAATCCCGGTAATGAACGCCTTCCCCCCACTGCGCGGGGACCATAAACGGTGCTAGTCTCCTGTGCGATCTTCCGGAGGTGTATTTACACAAGGTGTGGAAATGCCCCCGACTCGAGGTTGGGACATGGGCTCGCGAAACCGGTCAATTCGGTTCAAGATCTTCTTATTGCTGCTGCTACCCCTCCTGTCTCTGAGCGCGCTGTGGGGTTTCGTCCTCAACCTCACCATGGGCGACACCCAGTCACTACTCCGGGCGGACACGCTCTACCAGACGATCGGTGTGACCTCCACCGACCTGGGACTACAGCTGCAGGCCGAACGTGTGCGCTCGATGGAGCCGCTCACCGCGCGTGAGCTCGCCGAGGTGCTCGGCGGCCAGCGCTCCCGCACCGACAAGGCCGTCGGCGACTTCCGCCGGGCCGTCGACGAGGCCGGCGACGCCGTCGACGGCGACCTGCGCCGCCCGATCGGCAACCTCAACGTCGCCCTCGACCGGCTCGGCCAGATCAGGGCCGGCGTCGACGAGAGCCGCGGCGACCGCCTCACCACGCTCAACGCCTACAACCACGTGCTCGACCGGCTCTTCCTGGTCTATGACCACCTGGTCAGCGTCTCCGACCTGGCCATCTTCCAGCAGGCCTCCTCGATGCAGGCCATGGGCATGGCCAGGGAGTACATCGCCAGGGAGCACGCCCTCATCGTCGGGACACGCGGCGCCGAGCGGCTCAGCGATCCCGAGGCGGCGGCCTTCACCGAGTACGTCGCCTCCAGGAAGTTCCTGCACGCGCGCGGGCTGGCCGGGCTCGACGTGCGGTTGCGCGAGCCGTACAAGCTGGTCTTCGCCACCGACCCGTTCCTCTCCTTCACCAGCCTGGAGGCGCGCGTCGCCGGATCCGGCGAGCTGCCCACCGAGGACGACCGCTGGCACGAGGTCGTCGACCGGCTCACCGCCCAGCTCGACGAGATCGGCGCCGAGTCGTCCGCGACCGTGGCCACGCGCGCGGCCGAGGCCGCCACCTCCACCATCGTCAAGATCGCCGTCTCGGGCGGCGTCGGTTTGATCGCGGTGCTCGGGTCAATCATCATCTCTGTACGCTTCGGTCGCCGCCTGGCCGGCGAGCTGGGCGGGCTGCGTTCCGCCGCGGTCGAGCTGTCGCAGACACGGCTGCCCGAGATCGTCGCGCGGCTGCGCAGGGGCGAGGACGTCGACGTGCGGAAGGAGACGAAGGCGATCAAGGTGAGCGGGTCCGCTGAGATCATCGACGTGGCCAGGGCCTTCGGCTTCGTGCAGCGCACCGCCGTCAACGCCGCGGTCGGCCAGGCCTCGCTGCGGCGCGGCGTCGGCCAGGTCTTCCTCAACCTCGCCCGCCGCAAGCAGGGCCTGCTGCACCGCCAGCTCGGGCTCCTCGACGGCATGCAGCGCCGCACGCACGACCCCGACCGGCTGGAGGAGCTCTTCAGGCTCGACCACCTGACCACCCGCATGCGCCGCCACGCGGAGAGCCTGATGGTGTTGTCAGGCGCCGAGCCTGGAAGGGCCTGGCGCAAGCCGGTGCCCGTGATCGACATCGTCAGGGCCGCGGTCGCCGAGGTCGAGGACTACACCAGGGTCGCCGTGGAGTCGATGCCGGTCAGCGCGGTCGACGGCGCCGCAGCGGCCGACATCACCCATCTGCTGGCCGAGCTGGTCGAGAACGCCACCATCTACTCACCACCCGACACGACGGTCCAGGTGCGCGGCGACATGGTGAGCAACGGATACGCGATCGAGGTGGAGGACAAAGGCCTCGGCCTGTCGGCCGACGAATACGCCCAGTTCAACGCGTTGCTGGCCGCGCCACCCGAGTTCGACCTGGCCGACAGCGACAGGCTCGGCCTGTTCGTGGTGGCCAGGCTGGCCGAACGGCACGGGATCCAGGTGCTCCTGCGACGCTCGCCCTTCGGCGGCACGACGGCCATCGTGCTCGTGCCGCGGACGCTGGTGACCGACCAGGCGACGCTGGAAGCGGGCGGCGGCGACGGCAAGGCCGCCCTGCCGAGCCGTACACGGAAGAAGGCGCTCGCGGTCGTGACCTCGGGCACCCACGCCGGGCTGCCCAGGCGGGTGCGTCAGGCCAAACCGGCGCCGCAGCTCAAGCAGCAACCGCCTGAGCCGGAGCCGCAGGCCGAACGCTCCCCTGATGAGGTACGCGACCTGTTCTCCGCGTTCCAGCGGGGAACGCAACGCGCCCGAGAAGAAGCCTCTGAGGAGGGGCCCATGAGTAAGGGGGATGCATGAGTGTGCCGGCCACCAACACCGGTGAACTGAACTGGCTGCTGGACGACCTCGCGACGAGGGTCGCCGCAGTGCGCCAGGCGGTCATCCTGTCGACAGACGGCCTGGCGGTGGGTTATTCCAGCGGGCTGACCCGTGACGACGCCGAGCACCTGTCAGCGGTGGCGGCCGGGTTCCAGAGCCTGGCCCGCGGCACCGGGCGGCATTTCGGCGGCGGCGACGTGCGCCAGACCATCGTGGAGATGGAGACCGCGTTCATGTTCGTCACCGCGGCGGGACAGGGCACCTGCCTGGCCGTCATCGCCGATGCCAGCGTGGACGTCGGACACATCGCCTACGAGATGGCGATGCTGGTCAAGCGGGTGGGTCAGCACATCAGCACCAACCCACGCGCTGGAGCGTCATGAGCGATGGCCCGCAGTGGTTCGATGAGGAGGCGGGGCCGATCGTCCGGCCCTATGCTCTCATCCGTGGTCGCACGCACTCCTCCGGAGACACGTTCGACCTCGTGGCCACCGTGCGCGTCATCGGCGACCCGCCTGACGAGCTCGGCCCAGAACAGCAACTGATCCTGCGGGCAGCACGAAACCCGATCTCGGTGGCGGACCTGGCCGTCGAGATCGACCTGCCCGTCGGCGTCGTCCGGGTCATGCTCGGCGACCTGCGTGACAACGGCCTCATCTCGGTGACGTCGCCCTCGGCTGGAGGGGCGCGCTCAAATGAGCGCATTCTCAAGGAAGTGATCAATGGACTCCGTGCTCTCTGAGGACCCCGTCGCGCTCAAGATTCTTGTCGCGGGGGGTTTCGGCGTCGGCAAGACCACACTGGTCGGGTCGATCAGCGAGATCAAGCCGCTGCGCACGGAGGAGGTGCTCTCCGACCGCGGGATCGGCGTCGACGACCTCGACGGGGTGGAGGCCAAGACCACCACCACCGTCGCGATGGACTTCGGCCGCATCACGATCCGCGACGGGCTCGTGGTGTACCTGTTCGGAACGCCGGGCCAGGAGCGGTTCTGGTTCATGTGGGACGAGCTGTCCCACGGCGCGCTGGGCGCGGTCGTGATCGCCGACACCCGGCGGCTGACCGACTGCTTCCCGTCGGTCGACTACTTCGAGCAGCGCGGCACGCCGTTCGTGGTGGCCGTCAACTGCTTCGACGGCGCCGCCCAGCACAGCGTCGACGACGTGCGCATCGCGCTCGACCTCGAAGACGACGTACCGGTGATGCTCTGCGACGTGCGGCGGCGCACCTCCGCCAAGGAGGTCATGATCACCCTGGTCGAACACTCGCTGCGGACGCTCGCCTCCGCGAACTGACGCGCGGGCCCCGGCTACAGGGCACGCAGGCCGTTGATCACCTCTCGGAGCAACGACTCCGAGGGGGCGGCGGCCTTGTCGCGCGGCGGGCGCACGGTCACCAGGCCGTGGTCGAGCAGGTCGCCCAGCAGCACCCGCACGACGGCGACCGGCAGGCTGAGATCCGAGGCGACCTCGGCGACGGGTTTCGACTGCCCCGCCACGCAGGTCAGCAGCCGGCGGTGCTGGAAGCCGAGCTCCGACTTGGCGGGCGCGGGCAGGCCCGTCGAGACGACGGTCGCCAGCAGGTCGAGCGCCGACGACGACGTGGGCTTGGTGCGCCCGCGGGTGACCGCGTACGGCCGGACGACCGGCCCCGCCTCCTCGTCGACCCACTCGTGCTCGCGGCTCACGATTCAGATCCCCCATCCTGCTCGCTGTCCTTCCGCCCGCGCTGCCAGCCGGACTGGAGCGAGGAGAGCAACGCCCTGGCCTCCTCAGGTGAGCGCTCCGCGACCGGCGGCTCGGCGGGCGGCGTCTCCTTGAGCCGCTGCGGCAGATTCGCCTGCCGTTCCCGCCGCGGCAACCCCGTCTCCCGCTCACGCTGGGGCAGGCCCGTCTTCCGCTCGCGCCGCGGCAACCCCGTCTCCCGCTCGCGCTGCGGCGGCTCGGCCGCCTCGGGGTCCTGCCGCCGCGGCGACGCCGCCGGGCCACCACCCTGGAGTTGCTGCGGCACCGCCGTGTGACCGTTCCCCTGGGCCTGCTGCGGCACCGCCGTGGGGCCGCTCCCCTGGGCCACCGCCCTTCTGCTGGTGCGGATCCGGCGCGGCAACTCGCCCGGCCCGGTCGGTTCCTCCCTGACGACCGACACGGAGACGGACTCGAAGTCCACCTGCTGCACGGGCGTGGGGATGGGCTCGACCAGCGAACCGGGCACGAGCACGATGGCGGTGGTGCCGCCGTACGGTGAGGGTTTCACCGTCACCTTGACGCCGTGCCGGGCGGCGAGCATCGCGACCACCGCGAACCCGAGCCGCTCGGTCTGCGCGGGGTCGAACTCCGGCGCGCTGGCCAGGCGTTCGTTGATGGCCCTGCGGGTGTGCTCGTCCATGCCCAGGCCGCGGTCCTCGATCTCGACCGCGAAGCCCTTGCCGACCATCTCGCCGCGCACGGAGACCTCGTTGCCGGGGGAGGAGAACGAGGTGCCGTTCTCGATCAGCTCGGCGAACAGGTGCATGAGGTCGGCCACCGCGGTGCCGGAGACGCCGCACTCGGACATCGGGTAGACGCGGACGCGGGTGTACTCCTCGACCTGGGCCGCCGCGCCGCTCAGCACGTCCTCCATCGGGATGACGCCGCGCCACCTGCGGCCCGCCGAGCCGCCGGAGAGCAGCACGAGGCCCTCGGCGTGGCGGCGCATGCGGGTGGTGAGGTGGTCGAGCCTGAACAGCCGTTCCAGGGCCTCGGGCTCCTCCGTCTGCCGCTGCATCTCGTCCAGCAGCCGGAGCTGGCGCTGGAGCAACGACTGGCTGCGCCTGGCCAGGTTGCGCAGCGCCTCCGACACGCCGTCGCGCAGCTTGGCCTGCTCGACGGCGGCGTCCACGGCCGTGCTCTGGACGCTGTCGAACGCCGCCGCGAGGTCGCTGACCTCGCTGGTCGAGTTCTCGCTCACCTTGATCGGCGGGGCCTCGGTCGCGATGTCGACGCTCTCGCCCTTGCGCAGCTTCGACACGACCTCGGGCAGCCTGATCTCCGCCAGATCGAGCGCCGTGCGGCGCAGCGCGGCCAGCTCGCGGGTGATGCGGCGGCCGACCCTGATCGAGATGACGATGGAGAACACGACCGCGATCAGGCCGAGCGCGCCGGCGACGGCGGCCCGCACCAGGATGGCCGCGCCCGCGGGCTCCATCCTGGCGAGCAGCTTGTCGCCGGTGTTGCCGATGGCCTCCCGATATTCGGCCTGCACCTGGTCGGCGATGCCCCGCCAGAGCTGGATGTCCACCCGCTGGCCGCCGATGTAGCCCTCCAGGAGGTTCTCCATCGTGACGTAGCGGGGCGAGTAGTACAACTTCTCGAACGGCGCCCGCAGCTCGGTGTCGAGGTTGGCCAGGGCCTGGGGATACAGGTACGTCCTGGCCCCGTCGATCCCGGCCAGCATGTGCGTCTCGTGCATGGTGGCGCGGCCGTTCGTGGCCACGATCAGCGCGTGCTCACGGCTCAGCAGCTCGCGCGCCTGGTCGGCGGCGATCAGGCCCTGCCCCTGCAGGGACAGCTCCAGGTCGGTGCTGACCACCAGCCTGGAGTACAGCAGGTGGATCTCGTCGGAGATCTTCGAGTACTCCGTGACGAGGTTGCCGGCGACGAATCTGCGGTCGTCGACCTTGTTCCTGATGTCGGGCAGCCGGTCGGCCTCCGCGAGCACGGTCTGGAGCTGGGTCCGCATGTCCGGGGTGAGAGCGTCCTGGGTGTCCTGCGCCATCGCGCCATCGCGCAGCTGCTTTCTGGCCACGTCGACCTTGCCCCGCGCCTGCTCCAGCGCCTGGGGATCCCGCACCGCGCCCGCGAGCCGCTCGGCCGAGGCCAGCCGCTCGGCCTGCAGGCCGGACACCAGGGCGTCGGCCCTGTTGATGACACCGGTCCAGAGGGTTTCGACCTTGAGCAGGTTGAGCGCCTCTCCCGACGTGGTGCTCGCGGCGAAGCCCCAGAGCGCGATCAGGGAGATCAAGGGGATGACGAGCAGCGTCGAGATCTTGAATCTGATGGATCTGCCCGATGCCATGACACCTGCTCCCGGATAGAAGATCGCGGGAGAGAATAGCATCGAAACAGATGCTTCTAAGATCGACTAGCGATAAATCTGTGATATGTCGGGAAATTGACGGCCTTTGAGGCGCTCGGCCGCCAGGCCAGCCACGCCAGCCATCCCGCGAGCACCGCCAGCAACGACACCTCCGCGGCCAGCAGCAGCCGCTCCACCAACCCGATCATCACCCGCTCGCCCGGCAGCGCCACGTAGGTGATCGCCAGCAGCCCGAACCCGCCCGCCAGCGCCACCCACTCCACGGCCCGCGCGACGGGCTTCCACGCGGCGTGCGCGGTCAGCCGGGGCACCAGCAGCGCGCCCGCGGCCGGCAGGCTCACGAACGCCGCGACCGACGCGTACCTGTGGATCTGCGCCGCGAGGTCGAGATTCTGGCCGATGGGTGTGGTCGGGATGATCGCCGCCACGATCAGCGCTCCCGACCACACCATCAGCAACCGCCCAGGCATCCCCCGCACGGGCGCCCCCGCGGACCGCAGCCCTGCCAACAACACCAGAGACCCGACCCCGAGAACCGCCATCGCCGCCTCCGTCACGCCCCCGCGGTCGGACACGGCGAACTCGCTCACGGTCACGTTCATGGGGTCGAGGTAGGGGCCAGAAC